>DAOWAH010000311.1 GCA_030634675.1 Fidelibacterota bacterium | reverse complement strand
GCCATAATCCTATCGAATGGAACGGCCTCAAATTCGTCCGAGCTGATGGCACCTTTTTCCATCCCGAACAATGTGCCAGACTGTTTGATCATGTCGATGGTGGTTGTGACACGATCCATATTGGTGATTCCGGTCGGCGTGTGATCTGCAATGATGCTGTTCAAAAACATGTGGATCATATATTAAAACTGGATTGTATTGATGTATCAGGTATCCGAGATCGGAAATTCAAAATCGTGATTGATGCTGTAAATGGTGCAGGGGCAAAAGCCCTACCAACGGTGCTGGAGGCGCTGGGCTGTCAGGTAATTCCATTGTATTGCGAACCATCTGGTGAATTTCTACGCGGGACCGAACCCCTGCCGGAAAACCTGACCGAACTTGAAACTACCGTTCTTGAGCATCAAGCCGTTGCTGGCTTTGCTGTGGATCCCGATGCTGACCGGTTGGCGATTGTATCGGAGAAAGGTGTGCCGTTGGGTGAGGAAAATACCCTGGTACTGGCGGTAGATGGTTACTGGCGAACCACCGGCCAGCCGGAACCGATTGTGGTGAATTTGTCCACCACCATGGCACTGGACAAGCTGGCTGATCGCTATAGCACCAAAGTTGTCCGCTCGGCCGTGGGTGAAATTAATGTGGTTCAGTTGATGCAAACCCTGGACGCCCCGTTGGGTGGGGAGGGAAACGGTGGCGTAATCCTGAAGGCTGCTCATCTGGGACGTGATTCACTGGTGGGAGTGGCTATGGTATTGAATCGCATGGCTCAATCCACAGAACCGCTAAGTGAAATTACGGCATCATTACCGCAGTTTGTAATCGTGAAAGATAAGGTCAGCCTGGAAGGCATCGATGTCGAAAAAGCCTTGGCCACCGTTAAACAGACTTTTTCCGATGCCGATGTTAATATGGTCGATGGTGTGAAATTTACCTGGAACGACCGTTGGGTTCACCTGCGCAAATCCAACACCGAACCGATCATGCGCATCTATGCCGAGGCTGATACGGAGCGCGCGGCTAAAGATTTGGTGAAACGGGTAAAAATACTGATTTAATCCGCCTTCGCGTACAACTACGGCGGACGAGAAGGGTAGGTTAAATTCCCCGCTGCTTGCGGCGGAATAGTGGGTTCAGGGATTGCCCTTGGGTTCATACCATTGATTTTGTACGACAACCATCCCTGGTTGTCGAGCTATTATAAATTCAAGTAACTAATACGGCGACCTTCCCCGATTGTGCGTTGTATCTGAGGTAACCAAGCCGGGATGCCTGTCTATCGAGTGTTGTAAAAAGAGAAATTCCTGTAAAAGTGGGCAATTGAGCATTGAAACTTTATTCTTGACTTAAAGTTGATTCTCTGGTAGGTTTGAACGTATGATAATCTATAATGCACATATGTTCAGACCATGAATCCGGAATATAATAAAATATCTATTCTGGTGGAAACAGCCCGTTTATATTACGAACATGGTCTTAGTCAACAGCAAATCGCCAGTAAGCTGGGTGTATCGCGTCCTGGTGTTTCGCGCTTGCTGCAAACTGCTCGCAACTGTGGAATTGTATCCATTAAAATCAATGATCCAACCGGTCGCGGTATCCGCCTGGAAGCTCAGTTAAGGGAAACTTTTAGTTTGAAAAAGGTTGTAGTTGTTCCCAACAGCGGGGATGATTACCAAATAATTCAAAAGCGGCTGGGGCAGGCGGCGGTACAATTACTGGACGAGTTAATCGTTGACGACTTAATACTGGGTGTATCCTGGGGTACCACGATGCAGGCTTTTGCCGGCCAAGTTCAGCGGCATGGGGTGCAGAATATGACTGTGGTTCAACTTAACGGCGGTATTTCCCGTGCCGAGTACGATACCCATGCCAGCGAAATCGCCCAGACAATCGGGGAAAAATATTCAGCCATCCCTTACTTATTGCCATTACCGGCGATTGTTGATAATCCGGCGGTGAAACAAGCTATCATTTCTGATAAACAAATTGCATACACTTTAAATTTGGCACGGCAGGCGCCGGTGGCTTTTTTCACGGTAGGGTCGTTCGGCTATGAATCGGTGCTGGTGAAAGCTGATTATTTTGAAATGGCCGAAGTGGACAATCTGCTGGCGGACGGTGCCGTGGGCGACATCTGTTCCCGGATTATTAATAATGAAGGAAAAATTTGCTCTATTAGTCTTGATGCCCGTACTATCGGGATCGATTTGGAAGAATTGAAAGATAAGTCCCACGCTGTTGCCGTGGCCGGTGGGAAAGATAAACTACTCGCCATCAGGGCCGGGTTGCGGGGGCGCTTATTTAATACCCTGATTACTGACGAATGGATTGCTAACCAATTGTTGCAATCCACAAATGAATGAATGATAACAGCAGAAATTTAAAAGATAATTAGAATTATAATGAAAAAGATGCAAAATTTGAAAATAGCTGTCGGCGCCGATCACGGGGGATTTGTACTTAAAGAACAGCTTAAGGAATTTTTAACAGACCGTGGTATCACGATCATTGATTGTGGTGCTGACAGCACCGACGCAGTGGATTACCCCAAGTTTGCCCTGACTGTGGCCCGCAAAGTCGCCGCTGGTAAGGCCGATTTTGGAATAATGGTGGATGGTGCCGGTATCGGCTCCGCCATGACTGCCAACAAGGTATTGGGCGTCCGGGCCGCGCTGTGCTACGATGTATCCACGGCAAAAAATGCTCGCGAACATAACGATGCCCGG
>DAOWAH010000376.1 GCA_030634675.1 Fidelibacterota bacterium | reverse complement strand
CCTTAGCATTTTTTTTAAGGTTCGATTCAATCGTTTCATCATTGGTAGAATCCTCCAACGATTTGAAACCCAAATCTTGCGGTTTATTCCGAACTATCAAATAATACGCTATACCTCCAATTAGCAAAAGCAAAACCGGTAAACGAAAAATCCAGCGCCAATTCAAAGCAAATACATCCAAGACAACTAAGGCGGTAACAAAAGCCAAAACGGATGATAGACCAGCGGCAAACATATATAGCCCGAAAACTTTTCCGCGCTCATCTTTGCCCCACCAATTGGTTAAAACCCGGCTACCTGGTGCCCACCCCATGGACTGGGCAAATCCATTGCCAACCCATGGTACCATTAAACTGGTAAAACTGCTCCCAAAGCTAACAATCCAGTTAAATCCACAGGATAATAATGCTCCTAAACTCATCATAATCCGACCACCGTACTTGTCGCCCAAATTACCATTAATCGCCTGTCCGACTGCATAACTCCATAACAGGGCCGTGATCAGCCAACCAATCGTATCTTTTTGAATTCCTAATTCTGCTTCAATGCCAGGAATAGCAAACCCCAAAGTCTGTCTTCCAGTGTAATAAAACAGATAACAAAACATCGTTGCAAACAAAATGCGATATTGAGCATTTCGAAAATTTGGGATCGCTTTTATTGAACTACTATCCATTGTGACCTCGCAATTTTTATGAAATCCTATTGATTGTATACCTAGTGGCAATTCAACTAGCTTTAATTATCAACGCTTATTCGATTTGATTTATCTCTGACATAAAGCGTCTTTGCCAAATATTCTTTATCAGATAATTGGTCAATACGATCAACGAAATACCAATCAGCCTTAACCTGCGCTTCGGTTACCGTAATCAATAAATAGCCATGATTTGTAAGATCAACATATTTAAAATATTCATTTTTTGGATCATTCAAATACATTCGTTCAATGGCTTTGGCTGAATCCACCGTAGTAAAATAATCATAATTTGCCGAAGTCATACTGGGTGTAACAAATTCCACGGCAAGAGGTAAATAATCGTAATAATTACTGTTCTTATACCCATCCAGTATTCCATCCGTTATTTCAAATGCCATCGAACTGTGATTGTCACCGGATAGAAAGACAGTATTAGTCTGTTGACTAGTAATTAGGTTATTTAATACTTTATCACGCTCGCAGGGATATCCGGTCCATTTGTCTTTTTGCTTGGGCATTTTTATATGGGTCCGCTGGACATTCCAATGGGAGAAATTGACTTGACTTACGACCAATTTCCAGGTTTCATCACTCCGCAATAGATTATCGATGAACCAGTTATATTGTTCTGCTCCCAGTATCGTACGGTTACAGTCAAACAAATCAGGATTATCCATCTTCATCTGCTTTGTCCGTCCGGCCAGCCTTTCATCTAATAAAATCAGCTTGGCAAGAGAACCACAATTAATAGTGCGATATACTGTTTCACTTCTTATTGGCATCCATTCAAAAAAGGCTGTTTTAGCGGCATTTTTTCTTTCATCCCAATCGCCTTCTTCTTCAGGTTGGTGGTTTTGCGCGCCCTCAACATAACAATCATTCGCAATCTCATGATCATCCCAGACAACAACAAAGGGATGATTCTGATGGGCTCTTTGCAGGTTTTCATCAAGTCGATACTTGGAATATCGAAGACGATAATCATCCACTGTAATCAATTCGTGAGCCGGGATAACAATTCGACCCGGAATTGGATCATATGTAGTGCTACCATATTTACCAGGCGCGTACTCATAGATATAGTCACCTGTATGAATAACAGCGTCTAAGTCCTTCCGATCAGCAATTCGGCCGTAAGCATTGAAATAGCCGTGCTCATAATTGGAACCAGTTAACACAACAAATTTTAGACTATCAATATTTTCAGACGGAATTGTTTTGGTAATTCCTGTAATAGAATTCACTCCTAAAGTAATAAATCGATAATAATAGCGAGTATCAGGCAGTAAGCCATCAATATCTATCTTAACAGTATAATCGTGTTTCGGTGACGCAATAGCTTTCCCAGATTTTACAATATTCTTAAATAAAATATCCTTTGATACTATCCAATTAACTTTGATGTCGCGATT
>DAOWAH010000193.1 GCA_030634675.1 Fidelibacterota bacterium | reverse complement strand
GGTGTCATCATCAATTATTATCTTGTACCGGTAATGTCCTGGTTTCGAAGCCCATAATTCTCCTTCCCAACGCTGCCGTTCAAGGTTGTAGATTAATTCTCCTGAGGACCTTCGTTCCTCATTTCTATAGATCCGAATGAATGCTTTGGTTGTTGATGGATTGATGACCTGCTGACCAGCCATATTTCCTGTAATAATAATCGCTTCGCCCTGCTGATAAACTTCTTTATTTAATCGAAAATACAATTTTTCAGAACTACTGGTACGCAATAACCATCCCAACATCCCATCCCAAATTTGAGTTGCCAGAGTACTATATTTTGATCCGGTCAATTTATAATGAACTCCGTAAAAACCAGGTGCCGACCATATCAGACTGCGTAAATTTTCTTTTTCACCGAACATTATAAGTGGTAATTCAATCGGACCGGACAGATAGGCGTAGGCTTTCATATCGTCGTGAATACTTTCAACCTGCAATCCCGGTTTCAAGGGTGGCAGTCGATTTTCGTTTGGTATATCCACAGCCGTAAATCCCCGACCCAACGGAGAATCGATAAATTCTTCAGTGAAATACCAAGAAAAATTTTTATTGGGATCAAGCACATCTCCAAACGGTTTTAAATGGAAGAAAGGATACAGTCCCAGACCCGACTCAGTTTTGACATCAGGACCGATAATCCAGGCTAAAGAGGATCTATGCGCAATTAGCTTGCGGCCGAATATTCTCTGCCACTGAGAACTGAGTTGTGAGATTGGAAAATTGTCAAATATGATCAGGTCATACTTCGCTTCCCAAAATTGTTTCAGAGGTGGACGAAATTCACTGCCAACCTGGAGAAAATGATTCAGGTTCACCCGTGGATTATTTTTTAAAAAATTAGTTAACAAAGTTGTATTAAAATTCGGACTTCCAGTCACGAGGGCAACCTGATAACGATCCTTTAAAACCGTAACCTGGAATTTCTGGCGGTTATTTAACACATTAATTTCATCTTCCAATGAAGAGGTAACAATTTCATAACTATTAATCCCCAGCAGCTCGGGCTTAAATCGAAAAAGTACTTTCTGTTGCGAGCCCTGTCCATGCACCGTTATAAACTTCGAACCAATCGGTTTATCGCCATCCATCAGAATTACATTAATACGATCATTAAGCGGTCCGATCGAAGAAATAAATACTGATAGTGCTAAATCATCACCTTTAATAGCCACTGTCGGAACATCCAGAGAATTGATAGCTACATCCACCATCGGCGTCGTATCGCCAATTCCAATAGTGAAAACCGGCACGGCTATATTTTCAGAAATCTGAACAGGGTTTATTCCCTGTGTGGGTTGGCCATCGGTAACTAATATTGCCCCAGAAGTAAAATTAGGATCGAGGTCAGCAATATGCGTCAGAACCTTACCTAAATCGGTTGAGGCACCGTCACCTGTAATTACCGGATCAGAAAATAATTTGTGAACATCCTGATTGAAATAAAAAGAATTGAGATGAAGATCTCTCTGATCGAATTCACGCGTTAGTTCTTGGATGCCGTTATTCAGGGCAGCCAGCGAAAAATTTTGATGATAGCTCATGCTTAGTGAATTATCAAAATACAAATTCCATTCGCGGGGAAAATTTTCTACCTTGCGAATTGTCAGGCGCGGTTGACTTAAAAGGAATAAACACAGACTAAATAATAGCAGCCGCAATATAAATAAAAAACGAATAAATCGATGTGTCCTGATCGCGCGGAAACTCCAGATTAATGCTCCTAAAATTAATATAAGTAATCCCCAGGCCCAGTTGTCAAAGGATTGTATAAATTCGATATCTACCATCTATTTCTTAACCAGACTGAAATTAGGTTTTACCGGGAAATCAAGGGTGGTTGATATTCCTTTGGATAAATATTTTTCACCTAAATAAGCTACCATTGCAGCATTATCCGTACATAAAGCTTGCTCTGGGAACAGTACTTTAACTTTATTTTCGAAAATATCGGTAACCGATTGTCGCAAATAAGTATTTGCAGCCACTCCACCGGCAATAACACAAGTGCTGACTCCTGTCCGTGATACGGCTTGAGCCAGTTTTACTGTTAATACATCGATAATTGCCGCTTGGTAACTGGCAGCGACATCAGCAATGTGAGCAGTTTTTATACCAGACATAACTTCGTCCATGAAATATAATAAAGCTGTTTTTAGGCCGCTGAAACTAAATTCTAATTCCGGACTGTTAATAAAGGCACGGGGAAAATCAAAGGCACGGTTATCTCCTCCAGCAGCCAGGCGTTCAATCTCAGGACCGCCCGGATACTTCAATCCTAAGATTCTGGCACCCTTATCGAAAGCTTCGCCCGCGGCATCATCACGGCTCGTACCAAGTAATTGATAATCCTGCAAACCTTTTACATACCATAATTGAGTATGCCCACCTGAAACCAGTAAACAGACAAACGGGTAAGTCAAATCTGGTTCAGCTAAAAAATTGGCAAAGATGTGTGCTTCAAGATGATTCACACCAAGAATGGGCAAGGATAAACTGAGAGCCAGTCCCTTGGCGAAACATACTCCGGTTAATAGTGTACCGGCCAAACCGGGACCTTGGGTAACAGCCAGGCCGTCAAGATCGGTCAGGATAAGGCCAGATCGCTCCATAACCCGATCTACAATTGAATTAAGATTGCGTTCATGTTCTCGCGAAGCCAACTCCGGCACAACACCGCCATACAGGGTATGAATCTCCTGAGAACTAACTAAACTGGCAAGAATGCGATCTTGTGAACAAATAGCTGCAGCCGTCTCATCACAGGATGATTCAATACCAAGGACGATCAACCGATTTCCCTGGTAACTACCAATTCCAGATTTCTCGGGGATAAATCCCTCCACTCCAATAAATTACCTGAAACACTGACCGAGGGTTCATAAAACTGCTGTCGGGGATTCCATTGACGTCTGAAATCAAGCACTACTTGTATATCTTCCGGTCTTATACCTGCGATATGTTCAGTGCCGCCTGTAATTGTTAAAGATACGGTACGTGGGTTAACGAATACTCTCAGATTAGGCAAAATATTTATTACCTCAACCGGTATTTCAGTAATAATCCGCTCGCCAATTGCCTGTACGTCAAGCGCATATACTATCTCCGAATCGGACCAGTCGATTAAGCGGTCTAATGGCTCTAAGCGATAAGTTTGTTTAACAGGTAGATCAAGATTATACAAGGTATCTTTAACCATCAATACCTGATCTATTTGAGTAACCAACTCGTAAGGACCTGATAATTCGACAGTGGACGGAGATAAGACAGGATCACCCATTATCAGGTATCCTGGTGCGGGTGCGACCTCTATTTCTGCCATTACTGGAACCCGTTTAACCATAATATCATCAAGTGATATATGTAAGGAATCAGGGTATACAACCTCAATAAAGTTGATATCAAAAGCATTTGGGATATAAATTTTTTGGGGATAGCGTTCAAAATAATTATTCAGAATGAAATCATATTCAGTTTGCATACGCTCCAAATCGATCACTAGTTTCAGATCAAAAACATTTTTAAATAAATATGCTTTTAGTAATGCCCGTCCTGAACCTCTGAAACGTACTTTAGCAACCTGCGGAATTTCTTGCCGGAGCGTTTTCCGCGCCTGAATATTGCGTACTTCTATTGGGATTTCAAGTTCGGATATAAAATCTTTCTGGCTGGAAACAAATAACCAAAGTAAAAACGCCAGCAGAAAAGCGCCGATAAAGAGGCCTAACTGCTGGCGGGTTGGTAAGGAAAAAAATGACAAGGATTCTCTACCTGGTAAAGGTTTATGCCCTATTCGTTAGCTTTACTGTCGGTCACTTCCTTTGCTTCGTCTTCCTCACCGGTGAGTTGAGTTAACTCATTCGGTAATTCGATTTTTTCAGCTGCGGGCAGTTCCTGATTTTCTAGAAAAACTGAGATATCATCTGATTTGACTTTTTTCTCATCAGTTGTCAAATCATCTACAAACAGGATCACCTTTTTATCTTCCGGCTTTACTTCCATTACGACACCAATGAGCTTAGATCCGGGTTTGTACTTGCGGGCCATTGCCTTACGATCCCGTTTGGATAGCCTGGTAATAGGTATGATACCCTCAACATCCTTTTCCAATTGCAGGATAATGCCTTTATCAAGTACGCGTATAACTTCACCTTCTACTGATTTGCCACCGGTAAAAAGT
>DAOWAH010000082.1 GCA_030634675.1 Fidelibacterota bacterium | reverse complement strand
TACCGCGGATTTTTACCGGCTGCAGATTGTAAACCACAGCAATCAATTTCCCGACCAGTTCTTCCGGGGTGTAGAACTGGGCAATTCCAGCTACGATCTGGCGCAGCTCAGTACCGATTTTGATTTGCAGTTTCAAAAGCCGGTCGGCCCCTTCTACTTTTTCCGCCTTGAGAACCTCCGCTGTTTTAAGTTGCACTTTAGCAAAATCTTCGATCGTAATTACGTTTTCCATATTATCCTCTTTGGAGCCCGGCTGAGGTTGTTGCTGCTTTTTCAGATCGATCCGCGGGAATAGCGCCTCGTGTTCTTTGAGCTTTGTCCCTGGTTTAAGTCCACCCCATTTCAAGTCATCGCCTTCCGCACCCAGTATTTTCAGGACAACCGTGGTCCGGCTGGGCATGACCGGGTTCAGTAAAACAGCTCCAATCCGCAATGCTTCGGCGGCAGTGTAGAGCACTCGTCCGGCAGCAGCTTTATTCTCCCGTACCAGTTTCCAGGGTGCATTCTGTTCCATATAGCGATTAACACTCCGAATAAATTGCATCGTTTCCTCGATGGCTTCATTCAGGCGCATTTTCTCGATTAATCCCTGGACCGTGTTACCAATTCGCGTGGCTGATTGAGTGACGGCACATTCGGCCGGTGTCATCGTGCCAGGGTCCGGGATACAACCATCGAAATTTTTCCCGATCAATTTGCTGACGCGGCTCAGCAGATTGCCAAAATCGTTGGCCAAATCGCTGTTGTAGCGCTTCACGAATGATTCCATCGTGAAATTAGCATCCTGCCCCAGGACCATCTCACGGATCAAATAATAGCGCACGGGATCTACCCCAAACTGATCGACCAGATCCAGTGGGTTCACAATGTTGCCCAATGATTTACTCATTTTGGTATCGCTCATCAGCCACCAACCATGAGCGAAAATCGTCTTAGGTTGGGGAATCCCGGCCGCAAACAGCATCGCGGGCCAGTACACTGCGTGGGTAGTTAAAATATCTTTGCCGATCAAATGATAATCGGCCGGCCACCATTTTCCAAATTTTTCATTGTCAGCGGCATAACCGGGGGCAGTCACATAATTCAAGAGGGCATCAAACCAGACGTAGGTAACATAATCGCTATCGAAGGGCAGCTCGATCCCCCAGCTCATCCTTGATTTGGGACGCGAGATGCACAGGTCTCCAAGCCCTTGCCGTAAAAAGCCTAAAACCTCATTACGCCGATGGCTGGGTTGAATGAATTCCGGATTGTCATTGATATAATCAACGAGTCGCTGCTGGTATTTGCTCATTTTGAAGAAATAATTTTTCTCCGCCACATATTCCAACGGCTTTTGATGCTGGGGACATTTACCGTCTTCCAGCTCTTTTTCAGTGTAAAACCGCTCACAGCCCACGCAGTAATAACCACCGTATTCACCATGATAAATATCACCCGAATCATAGACTTTTTGCAGCACTTGCTGTACGACCTGTTTATGACGATCTTCGGTTGTGCGGATAAAATCATCGTATTTGATGTGCAGTTGGTCCCACAATTTCAGGAATTGGGGCGCCATATCATCGCAGTGTTCCAGCGGGTTGATCTTCTTTGCTTCCGCCGCTTCCTGTACTTTCTGTCCGTGTTCATCCAGCCCGGTCAAAAAGAATGTATCGGCACCAATGCTGCGGTGATAGCGTGCCAGTACATCAGCCAGAATAGTGGTATAGGCATGCCCGATATGGGGTTTGTCATTCACATAATAGATCGGCGTGGTAATATAAAATTTTTGCTTATCAGCCATTATTTACTCATTTAAGTCTAATTTTGGTCTCAGCGAAAAAATCAGCTACCTGACATTCGGTGCTGCACGGTGGTCAAGAAATTAACTAAAGTTAGCGGAATATAATAATTACGTGCCAGTGCCTCCGTGGCTGTTGCAAGCGCTTGATTAAGACCCAGATAATCGATAGCCGGTTGGGAATGATTTAATTGCTCCATCAATGGTAATAAGCCATTTTCATGCAATGGATCAGGCTGGTTCAGCCGCTGGCGGTAAGCGGCCCGAAACCATAATTGCAGCAAATAAAAATTAAAGCGGTATTCGTCCGGTTCGTTCGTAGCCAAGCGAGAATGAGTGTTCACAAATTCCCGCCAGTTATCAGCATCCTGCTTAATTACCAACCGCACTAGGGCTTCAATCCGCTTTGTTATATTTCCCGTTTCCAAGTCAGCCAGTTTGCGGGCCAGGCGCATATTACCAAGCGACAGGCCGGCAATCATTTTTACATTCCCTTTTGTAATGTAACGCACAATAACACTATCTGCCAAGGGTGGAAAATCGATTTGCTGACAACGTGATAGTATCGTCGGCAGTAGACTACCCTTCTGATCGCTGACCAGGATAAAACTTGTTGCAGTTGGTGGTTCTTCCAGAATTTTAAGCAGGGCATTCGCCGAAGCCGCTTCACCCGTTCCCAGGAGATGGGCGTCAAAAATCAGAATAATCCTCCGACCTCGCACTGCAGTTTTTAAGTATGCGCTTTTGCGTAATTCCCGTACAACACTGATCGGGATTGTATTTGCCCGGGGAATCCTGATTTTATAAAATGGATCACGGGATTTAAGTTGGATAGCATCGTTGATCACCGCAATTGTTTTATTACTGAGCCCTTTCAAAGGATCATCTTCACCGCTGCCGCCTTCCCGGGGTAATGGAAACACCAGTGTTAGATTTTCATGCTGTAGTACATTTATTCGCTGGCAGGATGGACAGACATTACAGGGCTTTTTTACTTCATCTTCACAATTGATCAGCTTGGCAAATTCAATTGCCAGCGCTTCTTTCCCGCTGCCCTCCGGACCGGCAAACAGATAGGCACTGCCCACTTTCCCCTGATTGAAAATTCTGTTCAGTCGAATCCAGATTTCCGGTTGAATTTCATCCGGATTGATGTTAATTATTTTGTCAGCCATAGCTCCGGATCAAGTTTTTGCCCCTGTCCCCAAATTTCAAAATGCAGTTTGGCACCGCTCACGGATCCGGAATCACTCATATAGGCAATAATATCACCGGCGTTTATCTTATCATCTACGTTGGCTTTTATGTTATTCACGTGGCTGTAAACGGTGTAATACCCGCCACCATGATCAATAATAATTGTCGTGCCAAAACCGCGGATATAAGTAATCGTAGTCACTTCGCCATCCTTGACCGATCGAATCGGGGAACCCGGCTGACCTTTGATATCGATGCCGGGATTTTCAGTGCGCGTTTTAAGCTTAGCATTCCACTGGTTGCCGAATTTGGTTACGACCCGGCCCGCGGCCGGCCAGGGTAATTTTCCTTTAAGAGCCTCAAAATTAGCCAGTTTAAGCTGTTGCTGCTGACGCTTGATGCGCTCTGCCCTTTCGATAGATTCAATCGCTTCACGTAATTGCTTCTGGATTTCTTCCAGTTGTTTTATGCCCGCTTCCTGCTCCAGATACTGCTTTTCGAGTTCACCACGGCTATTTCTGATTGTTACCAGCTCCTGCTCCTTTTTCCGGCGGACAGTACGCAGATCAGCGATATGCCTTTCACGGTCGGATTTCAACAGGTTACTTTTTCTCAAGGCCATCCTGAGGTTAACTTTTTGACGCTCAATCTCGGCAATGATTTTTTCCAGTTCGGCGAATAATTGCCTGTCATGATCAGAAATAATCTTCAGGTATTTCGCACGATAAATGGCTTGGCGCCAGGAATTAGAGCTAAGAATTCTTTCGATTGTGGAGAGTGTTCCCCGCTTATAAATATTCACGACCCGCCGGGCATAGCGCTCACGCAACTGGTCCAGCTTACTTTCGTTAGCGCTGATCTTCGCCTCCACCTGGCCAATTTCCCTGGTCGTCTTTTGCTCTTCTTTTCTTAATTCCGACACTAATCGATCAACAATCGAAATCTCCTGCTCCAGGCTGGATACCCGCTTTACAGCAGACTCTTCCTTTTGGATTTTGGCCTGGATCCGGCTTCTGGTGACTTCCAGTTCTTTTTTCAGGTCTTCAACAGCTTGGGATTGATATTCGATCTCTTCCCGGTAATCCTGTACATTGGCCTGATCAGGCTGTCCAACCAAGCCAGCGACATAACACAGAGTCAAAACTATTAAAATACATTTATTCACGACTGACAAAAATAGGGCGCATTTCAATGTGGCCGCAACGGGTTTCAAGGCTATGCACAATTAAGATTGACATCAGTACTAACCCTGTCTATTTTCCTGTGAATTATTACCGGAGAGAACCTTGAAAAACGCATTCTGGGAAAATATATTTAAAGGCTGGCAGAAAGAAGAAAGCGCCACTGTCCTGACTCTTAAACAAGTCCCCATCTTTCATGATTTTTCCAATCGTGAATTTCGCGATATCGAAAAACTGATCCACCAGCGTACATACAAACCACAAGATTATGTCTTCAAAAGCAAGGCGCCCGGTGAAGGAATGTATATTATTCTATCCGGGAAAGTAGAAATTTTTGCCAACGATGCTCAGGGGGTCCGCAATGTGTTTGCCGTCCTCGGTGAAGGGGATTTTTTCGGCGAAATGTCCCTACTGGACTCGGAACCACGTTCGGCATCGGCCATCGCTATCGATCATACCGTCCTGCTGGGTTTCTTCCGACCCGACCTCATGTCTTTGTTGGACCGCAACCCGGACCTCGGTAACCGGATTCTACTCAACCTGGCAAAAGTCGTCGTGGAACGCCTGCGTAAAACCAACGATCTGTTAACCGAAGCTCAAAAACAACAGGCCGGCAATGGCTAAACAAGTTGATTCCTGGTCTCAGTTTTACCGGCTGATTGTCGGTTTACTCTTACTGGGCGCACTTTATATCATCTGGCCCTATATCTCTTCAGTTGTGATCATGCTGGTTTTTGCGTTTCTGTTTACCACCGTTCTCCTCCCCTTTGTCGATCTACTGGAGCGCAAGCTTGGCAAACGGGTTTTGGGCGTATTTATTATCACTCTCGCTGTCACCGGTGGTATCGGTCTGTTCATTGGCAGTTTTATTTCCCAATTTATTGGCCAGGCCAAAGCGGTTTATGAACAGGTTTCCCAGTATAATATCGAAGAGGGCGTCAAATCAATGGTGGCAAATTTGTCTGCTAAAATGCCCACTTTTTTAACTGCTATCTTACCCCAGGGCGACGGCCTGACCGAGTGGTTAACCGGCTTTGTCAGTAATATTACCGCCTATTTCCAGAATCTGATTTCCCTGGCCGGTTCTCTGGCCGGATTTACATTTACTGGTGTAATGGTGCTCATTTTTACCGTAATCGTAATGCAGAATTATCACAATTTCAAACGCTCCATGGTACATTTCATTCCCAATAAATATTTTGAAGTTGGTTTGCGGTTGACTTTCAACATTGAGCGCCAGGTATCAAATTATTTGCGTGGTCAATTCATGGCGGCGGCCAGTGTGGCGATCATGTCCACTATCGGCCTGCTGATCCTGAATGCCTTTGGAGCCAACCTGACCCTGGTGGTTTTCATTGGTATCATCGCCGGTTTGGCTAATCTGATTCCCCTGGTAGGTCCTTTTGTGGGTATGGTCCCGGCCATCCTGATTGCAGTGATGAATAACCTGGGCAACGAAGCGGCGATTGCTCATAAATTAATCGTGATACCATCACCATTTTATATTTTCGATATCATCCTGATGTTCATCATCGTTCAGCAAATCGATAACAATATCGTTACGCCTAAACTGATTGGTGAAAGCGTTGGACTGCATCCCCTGATGGTGATGATCGCCCTGCTGATTGGTGGTACCCTGCTGGGTCCATTAGGCATGCTTTTGGCAGTCCCGGCAGCCGGGATCATCAAAGTAATCGGCCAGGAAATAGCCTTCGTTTCGAGGAACGCACATTTATTGTAGCTTGGTTATTATATTTTAATCAAAAGCCATCCGCTGCCGGATGGCTTTTTTATTTCGATCTATATTTATCCGAAGGACTCATGGGCGCTCAATTTTAAACAGAATATAATCCTGAAACGATAATTCAATAGTCTGGTACTTATCGATCCGGTAAATCCACAACTGATAGTTAGTACCGTCAGGCATGGTTTTATAAACAATATCGGCTGGTTCACCTAACAACTCCTGCACATCGGGGACGGTCATGCCCACCAGTACATTTTTTTGCTCCCGGTACAGTTTCTCCCTGGCCTCCGCCATGCGCCGGTCAATGTGCCTTTGTAGCCGGCCTTCATCATAGGTCGCCATACGTGCTTTCAATTCTGTAAGCACCGCTGCACTGGATTCGCCTAAACCACCCATTAATTCATCCGCTTTTTCCAGAGACTGGATCGCCAACCGGATGGTAGCCAAATCCTCAATCTCATTAGCCTCCCGGATCAGGGCTGCCGCAACCTGATAGCGTAACTGGTTCAGCTCCACCCCCAGACTGGGATCCAAATTCATAGCTCGGTCATATTGCTCCAGTGCCTTGGAAAAAAACCCGTATTTCATGGCTGCCTTTCCCCGGAAAATAGCGGCGCGGGCTTCATAAGTCGGTAATTGCCTTCTGGCTGTCTTCGAATAGGAAGCAGCCCTGCTGACCAGATCGAGTGCCTGCTGCATTTTATACAAGTCTGATAGCGATTCCGCCTGTTGAAGCGGCAACTCTGCCAGACGTTCGTAGGCGGCCAGAATAACCAGTGTAAGATTGGAATCGGCGTTTAGCTCGGCCTGGCGGTAGCGATCAAGCGCTTTAAGTGAATACCCGTCCTGTTCAAAACGGCGGCCTTCGCGATATAATTGAAGGGGGATATATTTATTGCACTGCACGATCAGTTTTTGAGCCCGGTGACGATTAGCATGCTGAGGAGATTCTACCAGAAAAGCAGTAAATTTTTCCTGGGCGGTTATAAAATCGCGCCGGTAATAAAATTGTTTTCCAAGATCGCCGGTACTGAGTTTACCACCGTAAAAAGCCGATAAAGTTAAAAAAAAACAAAAACATGGAAGCGCAAATCCACTAATCTGTGTCACATCCGCCTCATCGGTGATTCGGATGATCCGTGT
>DAOWAH010000123.1 GCA_030634675.1 Fidelibacterota bacterium | reverse complement strand
GCTGGTATTGATGGTGAAAATTTTGAAGTTGAAGAGATGTATCCGGCTTATGATGCCATTGCTGAATTGCAAGGAGAGAAACGCGCTAGGCGTTCTATTTTCTACGCGCTTGAAGCAGAAAAAATCCATGCGGCCATGTATCAGAGTGCCCTGGAAAAAATCAATGGCAATCAAGATATTGATGTGGAAGAAGTTTATATCTGCCCCGTTTGCGGTCATACCAATTATGGTAAACCCACGGAAAAATGTCCGATTTGTAATCTCAGTCCGGAAAAATACCGCAAGTTTTGTAAGCAATAAACAGGAGAAATATTCAATGTATAAAAAAAGTATTGAATTACTGAATACCGCCGTTGCTGATGAATTGGCAGCCGTGCATCAGTACATGTATTTCCATTTTCATTGCGATGATCAGGGCTTTGATCTGCTAGCCGGTCTGTTTAAACGCAGCGCTATTGAAGAGATGCTCCACGTGGAAAAGCTGGCAGATAGAATTCTGTTTCTGAAAGGTGATGTGAAGATGAAAGCCGGGGAAGAAGTCCAAATAATTCATGATGTTAAGGCGATGCTGGAAATGGCAACTGCCAGTGAGGAAGGAGCCATCAAAGGCTATAATCTGGCTGCCAATGAGTGTTCGGCAAATGCCGATTCCGCTACTAAGAAATTATTTGAAAGCTTAGTGGAGGATGAAGAACGTCACTTCAGTCAATTTGATAGTGAATTGGAAAATATGAACAAATTTGGTGACGGCTATTTAGCGCTGCAATCAATCGAGCGCAGTAAAATGTTAGCACTTGGTGGAGGTGGACAGGAATAACAGCCTGAAACAATAAACAAACAAAGCGAAAACATAATGGAATTATTCGAAAGTTGTCCTGATCCTAAGGTTACACGATCGACAATTAATAGATAAATCATATCAGGAAAGGTAGGTTGAAATTGACTGACCGAGAAAAAAGAGAACAAAATTATCGAGAATTTACAGTTTTTGGTGCTTTCCGATTTACACTTTACGCACTATCCGGAGTAGCACTTTATCTTGAATCTTTTCAATTGGCTGGTGTAGCTTTTATTGTTGGCGCAATTATCGGTCTTGTGCGCAGAGTATATCATTTGTGGTATAGTTAACTTTAAGCCCGAGTGGTGGCATAGAATAATTAACCCGGACTTTTTTCTAATGTAGTGAGTTAAGCCAGTACTGAGTGAAACCCGTTGAGACGGGTGGATTGGAAATTGTCCGGTCCGGAAGCAATGTCTGCGGGTTTCTTATGGTTGTTTTGCTTTATATCCGATCGTATCAACCGGGTTGGTTAAAACTGAAGTTATATTTTTCAAGTGAGCCCCAATTCGTTTCAAGTAGCGGGCGTACAATGCAATAGTTGCTGTTTGCGTTTCATTTCCAAATTTCAGTTTACCTGCCAGGATGTCGTTCACAATATTATCAGATGCATCATTTACCTGGTTATCATAAGTGGCTTGCAGGGCATAGGCTTTTTTAATATCCTGGGTTTTAATGGCTAAGATCGTGTTTTTGAAGCGCTTTAGAATCTTTTTCTCAATTTTATACAGTTCCGGTGAGAAATCCTCAACTAACAGTTTTTCCGGATGGTGAAACGCCAGATCAAGAATATTCTTTGTGTAATCTCCCAGCCGTTCGATATCAATCACCATGTTTACCAGAACCATACCACTGGACAAGTTAATGTTCTCCTTGCGTAAGGCGAAGTGGGTCATTACCTTGCGACGGACATCTTTTTGATAGGCATTGATTTCCTTATCGCGTTTTTTGAGGGCAATGACTTTTTTGCGTTTGCTGTCTTCACGCAGCATAGTGATTGCTTCGGTAAACATAGTACGCGATAGATCCAGCATGTCATAACTTTCTTGCCAGGCTTGAGACAGCAGGTCTTCTTGATTCCAGATATTTAATAAGTCTTTAAATACGTTCATTATTTACCTCGTAATGAGAATTAAGCTAATAGGTATTAGAAAGAATACTATCAATATATACAATAGCGGGAAAATTCTGTTCCGAATTGCCAACGCGGATAAATATTGGGCCATATGTATTGGTAGTTCTCTAATTTGTTTGATGGGCCAGATGATCAAGATACCAAAAATATTGAATAAAAGATGCGCAAAAGCTACAGCTACCGGGGCTATCGAGGCTGAAACCAGACTTGCCAGAATGGCCGTGATTGTCGTACCAATATTCGAACCAAGCGTATAAGGGAATATTTGCCTTAAGGTCAAGATTCCAGCACCTGCCAACGGTATAACAAGCGAAGTTGTAATCGAACTACTTTGCACGAGAACGGTTATTATAACACCAAATGTCATCGCTCGAATCCAGGTTTTAAAGATATGGGTATCAAAGAAAGCTTCCAGCTTACTGATTACTAGACTTCGGATAGTTACAGTTAGATATTTTAAGGCAAAAAATAACATTAGAAATGCCGATAGGAGAACCAGCCAGTAGGGATTAATAAGTTCTTGGGTCTTGAATATGTCAGTGATCAGATGGACCGCAGGTGTAGTAATTAATTTAATTGGACTGTTGAAAGTGATTGCATCGGCACCGATGAAACGTTCGGCTAGCCAGTAGGCACTATTACCAATGAAATTGGTCTTGATCTGGATCGGGAATAAAATTATTACTGCGAATAAATTAAAAAAATCATGGACGATTGAAGCTGCAAACGCCCGTTCGAACTCGTCTTTTCGTACAATATGTCCCAGTGATACAATCGTATTGGTGATGCTTGTCCCAATATTTGCACCCATGATATATGGAATTGCCGTTGCTAAGGCAATCCTGGGATCTTCACCAAATGTTCCCGCTGCGACCATGCCTACAACCAGAGAGGTGGTCGCGGATGAGCTTTGAATGATACTGGTAGCCAGGATTCCAATGAACAGCCCTACCAGGGGACCGGCGGAACTCTGGATCAATTGTTCGGCGAATGATCGACCGAGACCTTTAAAGGCGCTACCAATCAGACCGATGCTGACCAGAAAAAAATACAGCATCGCGAAAATAACAACTATTTTCAGGTAGGACTTCCAGGCTGTTTGCGGCTGTGGTAGGTTTACTATCAATTAAGTTCCAATCGAAAATCGGTGAGAATTTAACTCCCTACGAGTAATTAGTATGGAAGAAATTCAAATCCAATCGTATAAAACTTACGATATTAAAAGCTGTCTGAATTAATTGAATGACCTTCATTGAATTTTATCCGCCTACGCAGAAAACCATGGACTTCGCTCGTGGATGAATGTGTGAAGAATCGTCCAAAAATGAAGTATTGGTGCTACCTGCCTGCGCTGCGACTTCGGCAGACAGGCGGCGGATGTCGCCAGTTGCGGATAACCCCCCGAAGCCATGCCGACGCACTAATTGTGCTTTGGCAGACAAGCCTTGGCGTAAGAGGGTATTTCATGGAGGTACCATGAACTCTGCCCGGGGAGCTCCATTTTGCACATCAATATAAACTGATTGATTTATAGAATAATTGTGAGGGGTATTAGGGTGAAGATAACGGTAGTATTTTTTAAGTTTATTTCGACCATTAGCTTCTAAATTTATCCAACACTTATAACTCAAAATTCAACATTTCAGTCTCTCACCCCTGAAACCTGATCCCTGATATGGATACACTATTCTGGTACAAACTCCTCCAAAGTTTTCTGGCTGGCAGCATCTGGATTACCGTCAGCACCCTGATCGCCGAAAAATACGGTAGTAAAATCGGTGGATTTATTGGTGGATTACCTTCTACAATTATCATTGCTTTATTATTTATCGGTATCACCCAGTCACCACAGGCGGCCGTCCGGGCAACGACGGTGGTACCATTAACCATGGGCATCAACGGGATATTTACATTAGTATATTTGGTCAGTGTTAAACGTGGTTTGCTGATAGCACTGGTTCGCGCTTTTCTGGTGTGGATGATATTAGTCGGACCATTAGCATTATCGGGACTTGATAATTTCCCGGCGGCCGTGATCGGCTGGATGGTGCTGATGGTGTTTTACTATCTGGCAGTGGAGAAATTTGCCCACATTCCGGCTCATGTCAAAGGAATTGTTCACTATACCACAATTCAGATTGTTTCCCGGGGACTGTTTGCCGGTATACTGATCGCCTTTGCCGTATTTATGAGTAAGCTTGCGGGACCAGTACTGGGCGGCATTTTCTCCGTATTTCCGGTAATTTTTACTTCAACGATGGTGATAGCCTACCGCTCCGGTGGCTATAAATTTTCCCGGGCGGTGGTAAAAACTTTGGTGGTCAGCGCCATGGTCAATGTCAGTGTTTACGCTATTGCGGTACGCTATACCTACGGTTGGCTGGGGTTGGGTTGGGGTACCCTGGCAGCGATTGCAGTTTCAGCGATCACTGCCTGGCTGACATTCCATGTTATCAGGAAATGGTTGAAATAATTTTGTAGGGACAACTCTTGAGAGTTGTCCCTACGTTATTTAGGCATCACAAAAACGTAAGGGCACGGTGCGCCGTGCCCCCACAAAACATTTCTGTCCAAAGACGGATTCCGTTCTACACAAGAAATTCAGAAGGGCACCGGAAATAGGCGGGACCCGACGCCCTTCATCGACTCGTTGGGAAGGAAATCTAATTTCTAAGGGGCTTGCCCGTTTTCAGCATGTGCTTCATGCGGGCTTGTGACAATAGCTCCCCGGCCAGTGACACAAACGCTTCTCTTTCGATATCCAGCAGGTACTGCTCGTCCACTTTTTTGGTAAGTCCGGCTTTGTTGCCACCGGTCAATACAAAAGCCAGTTTCTGACCGATCTTCTCATCGTGGTCCGACAGCTTACCCTGCATCTTGAAACCTTTGATCGCCAGATTCAGCACGGTACGGCCACCAGCGCCGGGCAATTTAATATCGTCACGATAGGTTGGTGGTTCATAGCCGTCAGCCAACTCAAGCACCTTGTCCTTGGCTACCTTGATCAGGTGCTCGCTGTTCAGTACAATAGTGTCGGTCTTCAGGAAATAGCCGACATGTTTGGCTTCTTCGCCGCTGGTGGCTACTTTAGCAAAACCGACGGTTTCGAACGCCTTCTGAGCTGTCTGGAACGGACTCATGGGACGTTTACCAGCATTGGCAAACAGATTCAACAGTAGACGCAGATTACCGCCGCCGCCTGGGATCAGTCCCACACCTACTTCCACGGCGCCGATATATGTTTCGGCCGAAGCCACCCGGTGAGCAGCGGGAGCGGTGATCTCAAAACCACCACCGAAACAGAATTGGAAGGGTACGGCTACCACCGGCGCCGGTGAGAATCGAATCCGCTGGGTGATGTCCTGGAATAGCTTGCTGGTATTATTGAGATTATCGTATTCACCATTTTCAGCATAACCAAGAATCAGAGCCAGATTGGCGCCGACCGAGAAATTGCCGTTCTGGTGACCCAGCACCATTCCCTTGTACTTGCCGCTGTAAATTAAATCCAATCCCTGATTGACCATATCCAGCAACGACCCGTCAATCGGGTTGAAACCCGGTGTCAGTATGGAATGGAATTCCACATCGATTACGCCGTCACCCAGATCGATCAGGCTGGCACTCCAGCCCCGTTTGATCAGGTTGCCTTTCTGTTTCTCGAGCTTCAGGAAAATGGCTTTG
>DAOWAH010000321.1 GCA_030634675.1 Fidelibacterota bacterium | reverse complement strand
CCTGCCGAATATGTTGGTAATACGCAGCGTAATGGGCACGGAAAAAACGATTGTATTTGTATCGCTGGTGGTGGTAATGGCAACCATCAGTGGAATGATTTTCGGATTATTAATATAAAATTGGAGCTGAAATGAGCGGGGGGAAACGACTCTTAACAATTGGTTTTTGTTTATTGATAGTGGGCTGTGGAGGCAAACGGCATGAAACGAGTTTGGCTGAAAACCAAGTGGAGTCGGTGGCTGAGCCGCTGATAACTTTTGTCGAATTGGGCTCGGTGAATTGCATTCCTTGTAAGCTGATGGTGCCGGTAATGAAAGCAGTGGAAAATAAATACGGTGATCAATTGAAAGTTACTTTCCATGATGTAATAAAGCAGCCGGAATACGGTAGGCAATATGGAATTCGTTTAATTCCGACCCAGGTTTTTCTGGATCGCAATGGAACCGAGCTATTCCGCCACGAGGGTTTTTTTGCCGAAGATTCCATCGACAGCTTCCTAGAGAAACAGGGGCTGGTGACGAAGTAAGCTTATGTTGACAGATTTATTTACAACACTCGATGGTGCCCTCCAATCCGGTTTCGGCTGGGCGGTGTTGGCCGCCAGCGGTTGGGGAATTGTCAGCGTATTGCTGAGTCCTTGCCATTTGACCAGCATTCCTCTGGTGGTGGGTTTTATCAGCAGGCAGGATGGTTTGAACATCAAACGTTCCACCGGACTGGCACTGGTGTTTGCTGTCGGTATTCTATTATCGATTGCCGTGATCGGCGGAATTACCGTCGGGCTGGGTCGAATGCTGGGCGACGTTGGCCGGCAGGGAAATTTTCTGGTGGCCGGAGTATTTTTTCTGGTAGGGTTGTACCTGCTGGATCTGGTACGACTGCCCCAGAGCGGGATTAATCTACAGCGATTTAATTTCGGGGGAATCGGCGGAGCGCTACTGCTGGGACTGATTTTCGGTCTGGCGGTGGGTCCCTGCACTTTTGCCTTCATGGCACCGGTTCTGGGGGCCGTGTTGCATTTGTCAGCAACCAGTCCCGCGAAGGCTGGCATTTTACTGGCGGGCTTCGGTGTTGGTCATAGTTTGGTGATTGTTCTTGCTGGGACCCTCACCGGCTGGGTCCAGAGTTATTTGAACTGGTCGGAACAATCCTGGGGAACGTTGATCCTGCGGCGTGTGTGCGGCATTTTGATAATTATTGGCGGGATTTATCTACTGACAACAGCTTAAAGATTTTAAAGAGAGTAAAGGTGAAAAAATGATCAGTATTTTAGTTGCCGGCCCCGGTTGCATGAATTGTAATAAACTGGCTCAAATGTGCAATGAAATCGTTACCGAAAAAGGAATCGATGCAGTGGTGGAAAAAGTCACTGACCTGAACCAGATTACCGCCCTCGGTGTGATGATGACACCGGGATTGATCATTAACAGTAAGGTTATCAGTAGCGGGAAAGTGCCTTTGAAAAGTACGTTGGAAAGCTGGATTCTGGCGGAGATTAATTAATCGTAACCTTCCGGGTCACAGATCGAGACCTGGAAGGTTTTTCAATTAATATTAACGTTGAGGATGCCATCCCTCGCAGGGATGGCATCCTTAAAAAAAAGAAATATGAAAAAGCTCACTAAACAACTATCCTTTCTAGATCGCTGGCTGACGCTGTGGATCTTTCTGGCAATGTTTGCCGGGGTAGCTATCGGCTATTTAATCCCCGGAGTGGAAGGATTCATTACCCAATTTCAGGTCGGAACTACCAATCTGCCAATCGCAATCGGGTTGATCCTGATGATGTATCCGCCGCTGGCGAAAGTGCGCTATGAAGAACTGGGGGATGTCTTCCGCAACTGGCGGGTGCTGGGATTATCGCTGGCACAGAACTGGGTGATCGGACCGATTCTGATGTTTGTGCTGGCTATCGTTTTCCTACGGGAATACCCGGAATTCATGACCGGCCTAATAATGATTGGCCTGGCCCGCTGCATCGCCATGGTGATCGTCTGGAATGAATTGGCCCAAGGAGATACAGAATACGTAGCGGGATTGGTGGCACTCAACAGTATTTTTCAGGTGCTATTTTTTAGCATCTACGCCTATATATTTATTACGATACTGCCACCCTTGTTTGGGCTCAGCGGTACAGTGGTTGAAGTGAGCATGGGCCAAATCGCCGAGAGCGTTTTAATTTATCTCGGGATTCCTTTCATTGCAGGGATGCTGACCCGTTTCCTGCTGGTAAAAGCACGGGGCAAGGATTGGTATCACAATGTTTTTATTCCCAGAATAAGCCCGATTACACTGGTTGCCCTGCTGTTCACGATTGTGGTGATGTTCAGCCTGAAAGGCAATTTGATCGTTCAGATTCCCCTGGATGTAGTCCGGATTGCCATCCCATTGCTGATTTATTTTGTAGTCATGTTTCTGGTAAGCTTCTGGATGGGTAAAAAGATCGGCGCTGATTATTCCAAGACTACGGCGATCTCATTCACGGCCGCCAGCAATAATTTTGAACTGGCGATAGCAGTAGCGATTGCAGTATTCGGGATCAATTCCGCTGTGGCCTTTACTACCGTGATCGGACCCTTGGTGGAAGT
>DAOWAH010000364.1 GCA_030634675.1 Fidelibacterota bacterium | reverse complement strand
GATTAAATTTCATTATTAATCTGCTTAGTTCATAAATTTGCAAGAAATCAAATAATTGTTTATTCATCTCTTGCCACGGTTTTTTCCATTAGGAATCCCTTCGGGAAAAACCGTGGCAAGAGATGAATGAACAATTATTTGATTTCTTGCAAATTTATGAACTAAGCAGATTAATAATGAAATTTAATCATAAAAGTAAAATTCCTGCCCGGTTCATAAATTATTTCGTTTATCGGCTGATTAATATACCGCCTGTTCAGGTGTTCGTAATAGTTTTTATCAAAGAGATTCCGGATACCCAGGTTCAAGCCCAGGTATCTTGAAATATTAACATTGGCAAGCAGGTTTATCACCGAGAATCCCGGTGTTTCGGTTTCTCCAAATGATTCAGCAATTCGATTTTGCTCGGCAACAAATCGGCCATCAATTTCAGCCCAGAAGCGGTTAGATGGATGTATATACCGCAGGGCAAGTTTGGCCTCCAATGGTGGGATTTCAGACAGGGGCTCATTCCAATCCCGGTTGTCACCATACGTATATGCCAGCGCACTTCTGTAAGCTAAATAACGGTGTATCTTCCCAGTCAAAGAGATCTCGAATCCCATTTGAACCGCCTTCGCAACGTTTTGAAACCTTTTAGCAAATCTGGGTTCATTATTGGGCATAAACAGACGGGGAAGTGAGCTGTCAACTGCTGCAGTGATATAATTATCGATATATGAATAAAACAGACCGAGTTTGAGATTTGATGTAGTGGTTTGTCTGTCCAGGGAAATTTCAACCTGGTTATTGGTTTCAGGATTAAGATGAGGATTTCCAAAATATTCATAGCCATCCATTCCAATCGATAGATGATTAATATAGCGTTCTACCAGGCTGGGTGAACGGGTACCTCTTCCTGAAGAGAGGATAAGTGAAGTAGTTGTGTTAATTGCATAGTTGAGTGAAGCAGTCAGGCTGATATTGGTTTCATTAAAATCGTTTAATTCCCCGTATTCATCGATGAATTGTGGGGAAGGATTATTGATATTCGAAGATACAAAATCCACCCTGGCACCTGCCAGAAAGCCCAAGCGAGAATTGATGGTCTGTTGCCACTCGGTGAAGAGACCGCTATCAGTTAATTTCGAGTTTTGCCAGATATAATCTTCAAAATACCTGGGTGGGTCAAACATCATACCGGTGGATGCATTCATATAAACTTCACGGATGCGGGTACCGTCTTTCTCCAGTTGAAGATGGTCTGCTCCGACGTACCACAATGCCCCATTTAATGGATTAATTCCCGTTTCCACTTTTGCACCCGCGCTACTCGAGTTAACAGTAGCAACAGCATGAACCATGCTAAAATTTGGGCGGTCCATGTTATCCATCACATGGTCAATGTTGGTCCAATATATTTTTACTGAGAGAGAAAGAATTTTATCGTTGAGATTCCTGGTAGAATAGTCCAGTGCCCAGATATCGGTATCATCTTTGCGGGTATCCATAGGAAGTCCGGCATGCATCACATCGCGTGAGAAAGATTGCCGCCAGGTCAGTTGAAAGCGATGATTCTGCCAGGGGGTCATTCCCAATTTTAGAGAATAATCATTTATCGAAAAGCTTGAAGGAATTTCGAGACCCGCTCCGCTTTGATAATTTCCATACTGCTTAGTGCCTCCTGACAGGTAGAAATCATAATAATGTTGGCTGGCCGACAAGGCAAGCCGGGCACGTTTTCCATTACCATTGGTTTCATATCCGCTCTCTATTTCGGTCCGGATTCGAAATGCATCGGTCGGCTGGGGACGCTTCATTACCAAATTGACAATTCCACCCATAGATTGACCGTGACGTACTGAAAAGGGACCTTTTATGATTTCCACCTTTTCCAAATCCTCTGCCTGCATATGGGTAGTAACCGGGTCCATCCGATTAGGACAGGCGTGCGAGAGGTAAATTCCACCATCATATCTTACATTTAACTGTTCATATTTAAAGGAGCGCATTACCGGATCCATTGCATATCCACCCTTACGGATTACCCCGAATCCGCTGATGTCTTTAAATAACTCTCCCACATCCTTGGGGGCTCTTTCCCTGATTTCCTGTTCGTAAATATCCGATTGGGGAACAAAATGTTCCGGAAGTGCCGTTACCAGAATTTCTTCCACCGGGAGGGGTTGGGGAGTTAAATGTAATTCTATATCGGAAATTTTATTGGGCTC
>DAOWAH010000282.1 GCA_030634675.1 Fidelibacterota bacterium | reverse complement strand
TATTCGCTGCCAAAACTTGCGCGCGACGGGATAAAAGAGTTGATTGGGTTTCATAGTTAGCCATTCTTCAACCCAGTATTCAGCATTTTCCAGGCTTCACAGTCAAGTTGCAGCAACATCCGTTGGAGGTGATCAGTCTGGCCAGGTTTTTCAAGATAACCCAGTGCCAGGACCGGGCGAGCACGGGTTAATTCGCCTAATTTTTTCTGCCAACGCTTATCACTATAAATAAAATCCATTAATTCTAAGGCGCGCTCCAAAGAATTGTGATATTCACTTTCGTTTTTACGATGGTTTTGGGCACGATTCAATTCATTGCAAACCATCAATATCTGTTGCGCCGGTGAAAAGGAAGTAAACCGTGATTGCAGAGTTTTATGCCAAAGAGTCATCGGCTGCAAGTAGGAGTTGCTGGGCTAGATCTTTCACTTTTGATTGGATTGCAGGATCTGAAATTTCCATTCCAAAGTTATTGTCACGAGGACGAATGTTTATTAAGGCCGTATACTCTAATCTTTCTAAAGCTGTCTTGTCAGGATAAAAATTGGCGCCCCATAGATTACTTTGATTTGAGCCCTGTTCAATCAGCAGGGCTTCACCGTCAGCCTGCAGCTCACCCCCAACAGCCATTATTCCCTGCTTAATATCCACTACAAACTTTACAAATGTTTTAAAATGGGCCACGCATAGTTCCCGTAATTCCGGCTTACTCAATGGTTCGGTGATAATCCGGGCAGCATTCATGCTGATGAATAGTCCAAAATAGGTCGCTTCAACATACCCTTAAGCGATAGTTCTGACTCAGGGGCAGCAATTTCAGTGTCGATAGTCCCTCTATTCAGTAGCTTTACCGGGTTTTCTATAGCAAACATTTTGATGGCCTTGCTGGTCCAACTAGGACCTCTTCCAGGTTTGCTCCAGTAACTATTACGCTGTGAAGTAGGGCCGAATGAGAATTCGTTCCAGCCTTGATTTGAAGGAGACTGGGATATAATTCAACAATTTTGAGAGCGAACGAATAGCTTTTTTCCTGTACAATATTACTCTTCATTATTCATTCGTAATTCGTAATTAAAATTGCCCTTCCGATTACTATCAACTATCTCCCAATTCTTTTCAATCATCCTGATCCCACTTCTGATGATTTGTGGTATGGATAATTTCATCTAAAATGACGGGATATTTATTATCAAAATCATTAAGGAAATTTTTATCCACTAGGTTAAGCATTGTTAATAATTCTTGTGGAAATGTCTTCAAACGCATCACCAAGTCCTCCAGGTTGAAGGCCAGTTTGTCCCGGGATGACTCTAATATATCTTCCCAGGAAAAGGAGTAATACCTGGCAATCAGATATATATCGAATATATCTTTGGGATCGTCTCTCCCCATAACCGCCGTCAGCTTGTTGCTTAACATATTGTTGATTGAATCAATCTTAATTCCGGAATCCAGAATTATGATCTGATTCAGCCGCGGTGTTCGCTCATTAACAAAATCGATCTGTAGAGCTTCATCGATTAATAATCGTGTAAAATCTTTAGCTTTTACTGAAACAGCCACGGTAAAATGTTTGTCCAGAGATGTTTGAATCTCCCGAAGTTGACCACTGTACAGGTCATTATTATGATTAAACAGGTCCAAATCTAATGAATATCTTTTATGATGATAAAACCGGCTTAAACAGGTTCCACCTGTGAGATAAAAATCATGATCAGCCACAAATATATCTCTCAAGACCTCATCTTGTAGTCGATATAGTTCCTTATAGTTTACTTTCGCCATCCTAATTCCTTGACGGACACCGGTTCATTCAACATTACATTGCGAACAATATCTCTTTTTCGCTGTAGATATTCTCTGTTATAATGGGTGGCGCGAAATTCATCCAAAAATTGTTTTATTTCACCAAGAGGAAATATTTCCAAGACTTTTAGAACGTTGGTACTATTTACAAACATTTTAGTAAATAAGAACCGCTTTTCAGCCGGATTATTTTTTTCAAATATTGCCACTAGCCCATCGCCATCCAACTGGTAGTCCCAGAAACAATCCCTGATGATTTCGTCTGCGTATTGGCGGATTAACTTTTGCTGTTTAGTCAATGATTAGGCTATTTGATGATTGTTGTGAGAAAGTGGTAGGTAGGAGACCGTAGTTTTTTGTAACTCCCTGGCCATATTTCGTCCCTTGTCCCTCGTTCCTCCCAATTACAATATTCCTGTAGCCTGATAAGTTAAAAACCATACAATCAAATACACCAGTGCCGATTCCGGGGTTAACAGGTCAACGAATAACTTTTTTCCTGAATAATATTCTGATGCATAAATCAGCTAACAATTATTGAGCGTTCCCAACTTAAATCTTTTTGCTTTTTATTGTTTGTTTGTAATTAAAAATTGTCCTTCCGGGCGTGGCTCCGCCCCCTCAGTCCCAGGTTTGAACTGAATGAGCAGAATAAAATACTTGATAGCTTAGTTGTTAGGCTTTTCTGGAACTTAGCGCGGAATTATTTCCCCAGATTGGCAGGGCATGTTCAATATCTAACTGCTTCTGTAGCCGTTTAAACTCGGCTTTATTTACCACCAGAGAACGGATTTTGCGCGCGATGGCCTGACTGGTCTTTTCAACTAAGCGTTGCAGTACATCCTGGTTTACCTGGCCCACTAAGACCAGGTCGATCAGACCGGAATCGATCCCCCGGGCGTAATCACCAATGATATAAGCCGCTTCGAGTTGCCCTAGCTGCGACACCAAATCATCCACCAGACGATTTATGCCGACATATTTCTGCACCACATTCTGAATATCGGTGAATAAGGTGTGATTGACATTAGCCTTGTAAAGCACCGTTCGTCCCGCATTCTCAGATACCAACAGCTTGGCTTTGGTGAGACGATTTAACTCTACCCGAATATTGTTGGTAGATTCGCCAAACTCGGTTGCCAATTCCCGCAAATAAGCCCTGGTTTCCGGATTCATGAAGAATTTCAACAGCAGTTTCAGCCGGGCTTTGGAGGTGATTAAGGAATCTAACATGGTTTATGAGTAAATATATTACTCAGTAAAGATAAAGGATAAAGGTTTAAAGATAAAAG
>DAOWAH010000079.1 GCA_030634675.1 Fidelibacterota bacterium | reverse complement strand
GTACCAAAACGCTTAAGGTCGAAATAACCGATACAATTATACTGTTAAACAAGGCCCGGAAAAGCGGAATTTTACCCAGCATTGCTCGGTAACTAGCGAGTGACCAGCTACTGCCGAAAGGACTGAAATTCATCACTTCAACTTCGGGCTTCAGGGTTCCACCGAGCATCCAGAAAAAGGGATAAATAAACATCAACGCCAACACGGTTAGTAAGCTGAGCAGAAACAGTTTTTTAATTTTACCCTTCATCTAAACCTCACGCTCTACAAAACGGCGTTGAATGATAACCACTGTCATAACAATAAATGCCAGGGCAAAACCTATCGTAGCGGCATAACCCATTCGGAAAAACGAAAAAGCCTGGCGATAAATATAAAGTACACCGGAAAGGGTTGAATTCATCGGACCACCTCCGGTAATGACATAGGGCTCAATAAACAGACTGAATCCTCCCAGGGTGGATAATATCAACACCATCAGAAAAACCGGGTTTATCGCCGGTATGGTAATGTGGAAAAACTTTTGCACTGTTGAGGCGCCATCAATATCCGCAGCCTCGTATAAGTGTTTGGGAATACCTTGCAATCCAGCCAGAAAGAGCACCACGTAAAGACCGATATTCTTCCAGGTTGCCATCATCGCGATCGAAGGCATAGCCCAACTCGGATCAGTAACCCAAGGTACCGGATCAATACCAAATTCATATAATAACTGGTTCAATATTCCCAGATTGGTGGAAAACATCTGTTTCCACAGGATAGTGACGGCCACGCCGGACACGACAACCGGTAGGAAAAAAGCCGCCCGGAATGCGCCCTGAGCGGGGATTTTGCTGTTCAGGATTGCCGCCAGCACTAAAGCGAACGCCACCTGTAATGGAACATGAATTATTAAAAATATCAATGTATTTCCAATCGATTTCCAGAACAACGGATCGCCGCCAAGCTCGACGAAATTGCTTAAACCTACCCACTCAAGCGGTCCAACAATCGACCAGCGGTGAAAAACCAAAACGAAGGAGAAGATCAACGGATAAGCAATAAACAAAGCGAAAAAGATATAGTAGGGCGCAACCAACATATGTCCCGCCCGCTGTTCACGGCCAACCATTTTTACTGCTGGTAACTGCACGTCAAAGACCCCGGGCTTTCAATACGTTAGCGCTCCTTTTTACGGCTCGGCTAAGACCCTGCTGCGGGTCTCTACGGCCCTGGATACAGACCGCATCAAACTGTTCATTAATAGCGTCAAATACTTCCTGCAAGGCCGGATTCTGGTCAAATCCACGGGTATAGGGCACTAATTCGGCAAATTGTCCCATCATCGGATTTTCTCTGAAATAGGGGACATACAGTGAGTCTGTCAGCAGGTTTTTTCGGAGCGGCAGTTGCGCGCATATTTCCAGTAAACGCAGGTCTGCTTGGCGCGAAATAAGGAATTTCACAAAATCCCAGGCTGCTTCCGGGTGTTTGGCCGTCGAAAATATTCCAATACTTTTCGGATCACCGAAAGTGTAATGATCGCCTGTAAAATCATCCGGTACCGGAATGGGTCCGAAGGCATATTTGAAGCCTGCGGGTTTAAATCGTTCAGTATGCGAAATATTCCAGGGGCCGGTGATATGGGCGGTCATGTGCCCTTGCAGGAATTGATCACCGATCCAAATGGAATTGGCATACCAGCCTTCCCGGAAACCACGTGCAAAAAATGCAAATATATCCCGTGCTACTTGATTATCAAAATTGATTTCACGGTTGTTTTTAAGAATGGTTTGACCACCGCTGGCAGCGATAAAAAAGGGATAGAAGTCAAATAGACGCTGGCGCCATTCCGAGATAATGTTGATATCTCCCATCCAGCGGTCATCCCGTCCATCACCGTCCGTATCACCGCTCACCAGTTTAGCCAGTTCCGCCCAGTCCGACCAGGTGGCGGGCAGACGATCGTAACCAACTTCTTTCAGGATACCCAGATTGTACTGCACCATAATCGGATTCCCTTTCCAGGGTATCTGATACAGCATTCCATCAGCAGCAACAAAGGTATGCAATAATTCCGCGGGAATACGTTGAGCAAGATAATCACGTCCATCGTCGAAACTATCAACGGAAACAAGAACGTTGCCCTTGGCCAAAAGAGGAACAATCACTGGGGGGACATTTGAACAAATATCCGGAGCGGTGCCGCCGGCCGCTGCAATAATCAGCACTTCTTCGCCGCTTCGTCCTTCCGGGAGTGGTTGCAAGATTACTTGCGTATCAGGATGAGCGGAATTCCATTCGGAAACCAATTCCCTGGCAAGTTCGATTTCATAGGGATTAGTGGATGACCAATAGGTCAACCGCACGATTCCGTCCCTATCGGAAACTTTTCCGCAGCTCAACAGGAAGAAAAGCATCAAAGACAAAAAATGGGCTGTATTATTCCGCATTAACTTTTTCAATAATTCCACCTAAAAATCTCTTTGCCATTACGTTGGAATACTTCTTCACTATATCATTTTGGACGGACATTCTTTTACCTCAACAAAACCATTTTTTTAACAGTCCGAAAATCACCAACTTTGAGTTGATAAATATAGACACCGGAAGCGACAGATTTGCCCGTATTATTTTTTGCATCCCATAAAATACGGTGATCGCCGGCAGTCATCTCACGATCAACCAGTATGCGAATTTTCCGACCCGGAATGTCGTAAACAGCTAAAGTCACATGACTGTCCTGCAGTAATTGATAACGGATTGTGGTTAGGGGATTAAACGGATTAGGAAAGTTTTGATGTAGTTGGAAAGAGCTAAGCAAACCCCTGTTCACATCTTCCGTGACATTGACGGTTCCTTTATCGATAGAAAAGGAATCAAAAATAGTGCCGTCAGGTTTAATGGCAGCTAATGTTAATAGTGAATCCTCAATGGTAATATTATTACAATGAAGAGTACTTTCGGAATAAATTGTCCAGCTACTGCTACCCACTGCTCGGAGTGGAGCTCCACCACCTCCGGTGACGATGTAATAGACATCGTTAACGAGTGATCTTTCATAATTGTGGTCATGACCATTGAATACGATGTCGACCCCATAAGTTTCAAACAGACTACACCAGGCTTGCCGGACAGAAATATCACTACCATGATTCCCGGAACTGTAGGGAGGACGGTGAAAGAAGACGAAGATCCATACTGCTGAATCACTGGCAGCAATCAGGTCGGTTTCCAGCCAAGTCCGTTGAGCACCGTAAAGGTTAGTTTCCGTGCTTAAACAAATAAAATGGGCATTCCCGTAATTTATAGAATACCATTGTTCATTCCCGGGGAAATGCCAGTAATTAAAATAAACAGTGGCATTTTGTTCGTGATTACCAAGGGCGATGAAAAAGGGTCTATCTTCCAAAAGTATCTGATTAGTAGTAAACCACTTTCTCCACAGATCCGTGTTTTCACCGTTTTCAACCAAATCTCCCGTATTAAAAACAAGATCGGGATTAATTTCGATAATTCGGGAGGCGACTCTACCCCGGAGAAAATCACTGGTCCGGGTGTCGCCGTAGGCAACAAAAGTGAAGGGCTCAGTGGAGAATTTAGCCGTGGAGAAGGTATGGTCGGTTCCTATTTCCCCCGTGGATGAAAGTACTCGATAATGATACTCCATAGACGGTTCCAATCCGGTCAGTTCCACGCTGTGCAATACCCCGAATGATGAATCATAGCCACTAAAACCATAACTGTCGTCCGGTCCAAACTCTACTAAACCGTCACCCCCCGTTTCAGTACTCCATGAAATAGTCATTGTGGTTTGTGGATCATTGACCCATGAGAGATAGGGCCCAACCCGCGGCCACCTGAAAATGGTATCACGAACTACTAATGTATTGTCGGGTACTTCCAGTATTCGATAATCGATAGGCTCCCCGATAGGACCACGTTCTACCGTTGAAGAGCTCCCTTTTGTGTATTTATAATAGACAGTTTCATTGGCTGTTAAGTCCACCAGGAGTTCCCAATTTCCATTAGTGTTTTTAGTTAGGAATACGGCGTCAATGTCCCAATTCCCAAGCTCCGGAGCACTGCCCCAGATGTAGATTGTATCCATCGTGGCAGTTTCTTCAGAAATAGTTACTAAAAAGGTAATCTCTGAAGCAAAGATCGGTAACGGAACAAATAAAAAACATACTAAATAACTAACAAATGTTCTGATAATAAAACAGTTTTTCGGTGTTGTACGGACTTCCATTGTATAATTTATTTTAACAAAAATGATCTTTTCGAATACGACTCAATGATATTTCGATTTTTTAAAACCACTACAAACCGTATTCACTCTTCTTGAAATGATTTACTTCAAGTCGTCGAAACAAACTTGTTGTCGATTTTATCTTATTATTATCATTAATACTAAAAAACCAGAATTTTTCATAGTCACCCTGGTTCATCGCTAATTGCATGGTCCCTTGAGATTTATGTTCGGCAATAAGCCAATTTACGATAATCTTATAGTTTAATCTATCTTGATACCCAAATTTTTGGGTTCTATCAAAAGTGAATATTGGTGCCTCTCTGTTTATTTTGGTAATTGGATAATCATCCAATTCTTTGAAGACAAATGTTGTTTGGTCATCTTTGTCGGCAGTTGTACACCCCAGTATCACGGGCTTATTTGGTATTTCAATTTGGCTAACTGCTCTTAGGGCCAGAATAGTAGCTCCCTTATGATGACCATGGGTTTCTTCAGTTGGGAGCAATGTAAAAAGATAATCATAATTTCCGTGCGCGATTATATACCTCAACCGTTCGATCACAAAATCCGTGTCCCATACCCCCTCAAAAATCTCCCGGACATCTTTTGTATAGCGATGGTCTCTCTGGTCTAAAAAGAAATAATTTCTGATGCCAATAATATTACCACCAGCTATGAGCTCTTGTTTACGGATGGCTGGAAGATAGGCTCGTCCAATTTCTTCCGTGCTTAATTCCAAACCATAAATGTCTTCAGCTAAAGTGGAATAGTTATAGCCACCCTCACCATTTGTGATAAGAGCTAAATCGACGATCCCTTTTAAATCATGGGTAATTTTATATACCGTGGCAGCACAAACTGCTTCATCGTCGGGATGGGCGGTTACTAATAAAATTTTAATTACCGGACTTGGTTGTGCTGAAACAATTTTTATAAAAATAAAAATTGATAATAAAAGAAAGGCTACTTTGTGTTTAGAGCCTTTCTGATAAAAATAATGATGAAATATTGTTGGACGGAAAAAATTCAGATGGGTGTGACACATTGACTGCTTATTCGATAATTGATTGAGGTGTAATTCACCTGCCCAAATCATAAGTTCAAATGTTCAAAATTGAAGATAAAGTGTAAATCTTTGGACACCTTCCAAATGTCCGAAATCGGCATAGGCATAATCAACCCGAATAGCTGATGACCCAAACAGTTTGTAGCGCAGCCCGCCACCCAGGGTGAGACCTTCTTCGGAGTCTTGCTGTCCAATAGCTTTATAACCACCTCTGATAAATAAGGTATTAAAAAGACTCCACTCAAATCCGGTATTCACACTTTCGGTATTATTGATAGGATGTAAGGCATCAACGGCCATCACCAACCGTGTCGCTTTGGTATTGAGGAAAGTATAGGAAACACCAAATTGCATATTCAACGGTATAGGCCATTCATCGGTTAATATTTTCCCCATAATACGGTCGTTATTTCCATCGATAAGAGGAGCGGTATCATAATAAATGATTAAATCACTACCGTCCAGTTGCATTGACGAACCGAAATTGCTGATGCAAGCGCCGATTACCAAACTTCCCAAACCGGTGTTGTACAGGGTGCCGATATCCAGAGCAATACTTTGAGCTTGTTCATGCCAGATCCGCTCACTGATATATTTAACATTCATCCCAAGGGAGAACCGGTCAGTCAGATTTTTTGCATAGGATAATCCAAAGACCAAATTAGAAGCATTAAAATACTCTCCGGTACCGTCGGCATATTCCACCGTACGGACTTTCATGCGCGGGATCGTAACCGAGGTTACAAAAGCCCCCAGGCTGCCGTATCGCTGTAGTGGAATTACCGCTCCCACATGATTAAAACTGATATCGATCAGCCAATCAATATGCTCAAAGATAAATTCTCCATTACGTAATCGGCTGATGCCGGCCGGATTCCAATAAATCCCGGAAGCGTCATTCGCGACCGCAACAAAGGCGCCGCCCATGGCTATGGCTCTTGAACCGATCCCGACTTCAAGAAATGATGCAGCCGTTGTCCCCACATTAGTTAAACGGCCAGTATCACCTGCAGCAGGTACGGATAAGAAACTGAAAATAATTGCCAACAGAATTGGTAATTTTCCCTCATTCCACATAATTTTCTCCGAAGTAATCACGGTAATAAGGTGCTAACAAAATTTATCTTACGCGAAAGTCCGGTGCTTGAAGTGACAACGCTGTACAAAGCACTGGTATCAATATTGCTTTCCGAAAAACCACGCAAGGTTGACAGATAATCGGCATAATAGTCGGCAAACTGATTTTCCAACTGAGTGCCATCTGTCACTTGGTTCCTAAAATCGGTATAAATTTCCCGGCGCACGCGGTCCACCAGTAGTTGTTCACTCCAATAGCGGCGTTCCTTTTTAACTGAATGGCGTTCGGCGAGCCCTTCGGCCAGTCCTTGTTCGGACAGGACAAAGTCACGAATATAAATTGCTGCGGCATTTTTAACGCCGGCCGATACACTGGACCGGTTGTTATAATTAATCAGCAGCGGTTTAATACTATAATGGAAAATAAAATCTTCAATTGTCCATGAATAATCACCAAAATCGGCCAATGCTTGCTTTAATAGGCCGCTGTCTTCATTGATTAGTCCGGGAATCTCGATCGTCTGCTGCAATCTCAATTCGGGAGGAATTTTTTGATTGAACTGCCAAAGATAATCACTCAGCTTTTTCAATCCATCGGATTTGAACCGCAGTTGCTGCGGAGCCATGATTTCACGCACATAATCAAAAGCGAGGCGATGTTCCTGGCGACGCCTGATCACGGTCGCAATAGAGGCTTGATTGGCAACATAATCATTTT
>DAOWAH010000040.1 GCA_030634675.1 Fidelibacterota bacterium | reverse complement strand
TTCTACCGGTGTGCCGGGAACCTGTTTCCCGATTTCAGTTAAATCAATCCGATTAACAATCCTTGCTTCTCCACGCTGGGCCACGCTCCCCGTGAGTCCCTCACCCAACTTTAATCTAAGCGCCAAAATCTCCTCTGTATATATACCGATATTTGCCATGGGAGTAAGATACTCTCTATCCTCATCAAGTATAAAGACGACTACATCATCAGCATCAAACATCTGCTTGGCAATCTGAATACAACGGTCCACCACCGTTTGCAGCTCTAAACTGCTTGCTAAAGTGTGACTGGCTTCATTAATAGCTGTTATTCTATTAGTATAATCCTTCAACTTCTCTTCAGACTGCTTGCGTTCGGTGATGTCCAGAGAAACGTTAGCCAGAAACTGTGGTTCTCCTGTCTCAGGATCTTTGATGGTGAATGTCATCGCATGTACGTTCGTGAGTTCGCCGGTTCTCTTGTTGCGATATTGCAGGTCCCCCTCCCAAGTTCCCACCTTCATCAGCGCAGGTAGAAGTTCTTTCTCTACCAGCCCTTTCAAATGATCAGGAATAACCTCCATGATATTCACGTTCTCTATTTCATGAGGTTCTATACCCAGCATTTTGCCGCCAGATTCATTCAGAAAGATCATCTTGCCATCGAGGGTACTGAGGTTGACAAGCTCGCTGCTGTGTTTCACTACCACTGCAAGTTTCTGCATTTCCTCATCAGCTTGCTTGCGCTCGGTAACATCGGTTACTACCCCATTCCAGAACGGCTCACCGGATGGGAGGAGATGCGGAATCGATCTTCCTTCGAACCAACGTTCTTGACCATCCGGTAAAACAACCCTGAAGTCGTGCCTCCATTCCTTCAATGTCCTCGCCGACTCCTCAATCGAATCGATGAACGACTGCAGCTCATCAGCTGGAACCATATTGAAAATCAGATTTGGGTCAGCTTCGACAGCCTTAGCCTTGTGCTGGAAGAATTTTTCACAACTCTTATCTACGTGCGGAAATGCGAAAGATCCGTCCTTCTTAACTGTGAACTGATAGACCACTCCTGGGATGCTGGTAGCTATTTCCTTGTATTTAGCTTCACTTTCTTTCAACTCCTCCTCAGCCTGCTTGCGCTCGGTGATGTCCTCCACTGTCCCTTCGTAATATTGGATGGCACCTCCTTCATCACGAATCACCTTCGCACTTTCACGGATATGAATCACACTGCCATCTCGTTTCATCCAAGTGCCATCTAATCCAACGATCTTACCATCTCGTTCAATACTATTAATGAAATCGTTTCTTGAATACCCAACTTCGAAACCCTCCCTGTTAAGATTCCGGGCGACCAAATCCTTGAAAGACGAATATCCAAGCATTTGTACCAGCGCTGGATTAGCCAGAATTATTCTCCCGTCCGGTGTTGTGCGATAGAGACCAATAGTAGAATTTTCATAAAGACTCCTGAAACGTTCTTCACTATCTACCAATGCCTCCTCAGTCTGTTTACGATCTGTGATGTCAGTTGATATTCCTATAAATGCAATTACTTCACCTTTATCATTTTTAAGTGGAGTGGTTGAAAGTTCGACCGGAAATTTTGTACCATCTTTCTTCACATTAATGATCTCACCTTTCCAACCACCTTCTAATGTAGATAGACGCATTACCTTTCTAAATTTCTTTAGATCAGATGGAGACATTAATAAACTTGAAGTTTTTCCAATAATCTCCTTTTCATCATAGCCGAAAGTTTTTTGAAAAGCTTCATTAACAAATATAAATCTGTGATTTTTTCCTGTGATACTTACGCATTCATTCATACTTGCTATAGTTTGACCGAATAATTTTAACTTTTCATTAGCGACTGCTATGGCTTCTTCCTGTTGCTTGCGCTCGGTGATATCCACTGCGACACACATCAAATAATCCTGCTTGTTCTTCAGGGTGATAGGTATCTTGGTGGTCTGGAACCAGCGTTTGGTACCATCCCTGTAAATAAATTCTTCCTCCGGAATAAATCTAACTTGCTCCTTTTCAATTACCTCCAGTTCAGCAGCCCTGAACTTCTTAATATTTGCGTCACTGGTCAGCCATTTTTCAGCTAAGTACAGGTCCTTTACGCCAATGAGGGCTTCGTGAGTAGTATTATGCAAATCCGCCATTCGCTGGTTAACCAAGACATAATGTCCACCCCGATCTTTGACGTAGATGCAATTAGGAGAGGTGTCGATAACAAGCCGTAACAGTGATTCACTCTCTTTCAAGGCCTCCTCTGCCTGCTTACGCTCGGTGATGTCCCTGATAATCGCTCTTAATTTTATCGGGTTATTATGATTATCCAAAACAAATGAAGCCTGAGCTTCAGTATATATTTCAGAACCGTCCTTCCTCTTCATCCGAAATTCAAGTAGCTCTTGTGTACCTGTTCTCACGTATCCAACACTTTCACTTCTACCTTCGGCTACATAATTATCAGTTATTCGTTTTGCACGTTCATACTCTTCTTTTGGGAATAATTGCTCTGCTTTAATGCCTTTCTCAAAATCGTTTTTTGTAAAACCAAATAAAACAAATGCCATTCGATTCATATATGTAATCGTCTGAGATAGGTCAATTTCTAAAAAAGCATCAGGTAAGAAATCAAAAAATTTCCTCAATTCACCTTCTAATTTTCTGATCTCGTATTTCGATCGAGGGGAGGAAATGTCTTTTTCTTTCATACGTCGTTATCTATTTAAATATACAACAATAGTTATGGTTTTAGCTATTAATATATTATCTATTCCTATACAGGAAAATCGACCTGCTCCCCAAAGTTGTACCTAAATTTAAATTGAGGTTGGTATAATTGATCTCCCCCAATAGGTTCCTCGTGAGTGTGGTGCTATAAGACCCTCATTGGAATATGAGGAACTCTATTGTGACTTTATCAGCAGCAATTGAATGAAGATTTCTAAGTATATTTCCCTGAAAGTTTGTGAAAGTAAAATATATACGAACAAAAGGGGGGTACCGCCAAAGGTTGGGGGCGTTGTGGATATTTTCTTGTAATAAAATAGGGCTGATCAGGTCTTGAATCAGCCCTATTAAACCAGGAGTTGTGCTACAATCTGACTACATCATTCTGTAAGCCCACATATTGCTGACACTTCATTGGGCTCATAACCCAAAGGTCGCAGTTCAAATCCGTATCACGCCTGCATCCACAAAACCGCGGTCAAATACGGTCAATTCTGGCGTTTTGGAACATTAATAAGGACTAATCCATTGTTGAATCAGCCCCTTTTTCATCCGGTTATGCAACCAAATAGCAACCTATAAGCAACTTACACTTCTACTCTCTTCGGAATCCGTGGTGCTCCAGTCTATCGCTAAAAATTGTTAAATATTTTATCCGACAAGCAAGAACCCGGCGTTATTGCGCCGGGTTTCTGCTGTACAAGTATTCGGATAATAATATATTTTACAGGTAAGTTGTATCAGGTGAAAATAATCTGGGCACCAGCAGATTTTTCATAAAATTCACCAACGGTCAATACTGCCTGGACCTGATCACAGAGATCATCCTGGGTCAGTTTGTACATATCCATGGCCAGTTTACAAGCATATATCTCACCACCGGCATCAGAAATCATTTCCAGGAATTCATCCACCGGAGGAATATCCAGTTTTTCCATTTCATTTTTCATCATCCAGGTGGCCAAACTGGAAACACCGGGTATGGCGCCCATCAGCGTCGGGAAAGGTGTCGTGATCGGAAATTTCATCATCGGCATGGCCATATTCAGAGCCGCATTACCAACGGTCGCAACCTTCAGGTTCTTCATGGTTCTCTTGATCAAGGCATTCAGACCAAAGAAGGTAAAGAATAGAGATGCTTCTATTCCATCCATTCGGGCTCCGTTAGCCAATATCAGCGCGGGATATACTTCATTAAGTCCACCATGAGCTACGATAATAGATACTTTTTTGATCGGTTCGGGTTTAGTATTCATAATCTCCTCTTTAGATGCAGCCCTGGGGCTTTTTTAAACCGGCAATCCGCGCGGCTTTTTTAGCGGGTCCACCAGGAAACAGGCTATATAATTCCTTGGTAGGAACCACATTCAGCTTATTTAATTTTCGAATTGATGGCGCGGTACCATTTTCTTCGAATTCTTTACGCATGAAGTCCAATACCTCGAAATGTCGATCGGTTAAGGGATTGATACTTTCTTCCTGGGCTAATACTTCGGCAACGGATTGATTCCATGCTGTATAATCTGCCATGAAATCATCATCGTCAAACTCGATCATTTTTCCCGCTATTTCTTTTACTGACATTGTGTTACTCCTATTATTGTTTTTCAATTACTTGATTTTTAGATACATTTTTCAGGAAGGAAATCAGAAATCCCAGTCCCCTTTTCAGCTCGGGTGTATTTAATTCCCGTGCTGCCTTCCAAATTGAATATTCCTCTACTCCCTCAACGTTCAAATTGCGAAATACTTCCACTGCATTATCCATTACCTTCAACATATCCGGCTGGGTTAATTTTTTTACAGTATTCAGAATCGTGACAACATTATCCGCCAATTGCTGTATATCTTCAATTGTAAAACTGGTGACAATGTTATCCAGCACTCGGAATGTTTCGCTAAAGAATTGGAAGTAACCGGCACGGTCTAACTCGTCCATTTTTAATAAGAGATCGTTAAACAACTCCTTACCCATCGGTTTACCATCTTCAATGAAATCAATGGTGCTTTCCAGCTTATGAATTAATCCGGTAATATTACTGGTATTCCGCAGGATTTTTTTAATCAGGTAAAGAAAATCTCCGGTATTTACAAACGGCGCAATATCTTCCAATTCAACAACTGCCGAATTGAAGGCATCCTTGGCAATCAGGGTAAGATCGTCCTTCAGTTCATCTATTTCACGGCGTCGCCGACTGGCAAGATCCATTTCAGCAGTTATATGATCTAACTGATTCCGGATGGCTTGCAATTGCTGTGCTAGATCAGGTGTATCCACGCTACAATCTCTTTCCCGCCATTAGCATTTGAGATCCGATCGGTAGTTCGGCTCCCCGCAAAAGCAGGTTCCAGTACATCCAGCGGAACATCATCTTGCCATAATGATTCATCTTGGTTTCTTCCAAAAGAGAAAAAGGTCCAATACCTGGCAAGGGAAATTTGCCCGGCAATGGTTCGGTATCGTAATTAAAGTCGATTAAAATACCTTTACCAAATCCGGACTCGATATAACAATTGGCGTGGCCATCAAATTTAGCTCGCAATGGACGCCCTTCTATAGCGCTCAGAAAATTTTCAAACAATATGTCCGCCTGGAAGTGAGCTACTGAACCGGCTTTTGAGCTGAGCAGGTTGGTGGCATCACCAATAACGAATATATTTTCATGGCCTTCCGCTTTGAGAGTGTGTTTGTCGGTAGGAATAAAATTCAATTCATCACCCATCCCGGAGCGTTCGATCAAATCATCACCCATATTTGTGGGAATAGTTACCAGGAGATCATAGTTTAATTCCCGTTCATCCCAGGAAATGAGTTTATTGTTTTCCCAGTCTACCCTGGCAACATTGAATTCAGGTATCAAATTGATATTCTTTTTAGCAAGGAAATCGTCGAAAACCTTTGAAGCGCGCGGCTTTGTAAAAGCACCGGGTAAAGGAGTTACAAATTCAATTTCCACTTTATCGCGGATACCCTGCTCGGTAAACCACCAATCTGCCAGAAAAACAAATTCCAGGGGCGCTACCGGACATTTGATAGGCATTTCAGTGATATTCAAGACCAATTTGCCACCTTCCCAGAATTTTAAGAAATGCGCCAGAGCCATTGCGCCTTCAATAGTATAAAAATCAAAGATATTTTTAAACCAACCACCAGCCGCTAATCCTTCCGTTTCCGGTGGCTTGATTTTAGTGCCAGTAGCAATAATCAGATAATCATAGGGTAGTAAACGACCATCGCTCAGTTTTACCTGATTTTTGTCCGTTTCAATGATTTCAATCGCCGAGAAGATTACGTCAACTCCTGGTGGAAAGAAATCGCGTTTAGGTTTAATCACATCCTGTTTATTATAAATCCCAAAGGGAAGAAATAAAAATCCCGGTTGATAATAATGGGTTTCAAATTGATCAACAATTGTGATTTGCCATTCTTCACTATCTAAAACAGGCGCGAGTTTATTGGCCATTATCGTACCGGCTGTTCCGGCACCCAATATAAGCAGTTGTTTCATATTTCTCTCCCCCTACTATTCGGATTGCTGTTTTTCAGCATCCGGTACTTTTAATTCCGTTAAATTTTTAAATAATGATTTGAGATCACTACATTTCTCAGATAAGCGATATACATCGCAGACCCGACAATCTGAATTCTGGCATTCCGGACCCTTGACGGTGACGTTCCAGCATGGTACGGCAATTTCCTTGTAGGCATCACAATTATTACGGTCATTTTCGGAACAGGGTCTTATAAGCCAGCAAGGTACCTGAGCGAATAATGTCTTTATTCCGGCAATATTTAAACCGTACTCATCCAGATATCTTCTGATACAATTTATCCGTTGGATATCTACCTGAGAATATAAACGTCGGTTGCTTGCGGTTCTGTAAGGGAGGATCAATCCCAGATCAACATATTGCCGCAGTGAATAAATCGATGTATTCGACAGTTCAGCTGCAACACGCAAGGGAAATAAAGGAGTGGTTGAATCTGGTATCATTGGACTAATTCACTTAACTCAGTAACGGATTTTGAACTCTTCGCTGCTAAAACATTGGGCTTCATCTAATTACCTTATTCTGTATTGTTGATTGCAGTATTACTGCAATATTGACTACCTAATATTAAAATTACAGCAGCTATTAAAGCAAGCATTAAATAGGATATCCGTATGCTGTTATGCGGTTATAACTCTTAATATAAAAAAAGGGCCGCAAACACGACCCTCAATTATCTGTATATAAACTTATTTTTTCTTATCTTTGTCTTCTTTTTCAAATACTTCTTGATTCAGCTTATTGATGTCATTCTGAAGTGCTGCAACTGATTGTTCTATATCTGAAATCTGGCGGGTAAGACGTCGTCGATAGGAATCATAATTATCTTGCAAATCCTGTTGATCACGTTTCAAATCGCTCAACTCATCTTCTGTTTCTCTTTCGAATTCTTCAAGATTAAATTGTACATCGTTGATCATAGTAGCCAGAGAATCGGTATTGCGATTTAGCAATTTAAGGTTAGCTGCAATATTATCGCGGTTCAGGGCAACATGTTTTCCACGCCCAATAAACTGGAGATTCAGTTTGCGTAAATCTTCGCGAAATTCAGAATTGACCTGATCAACATGGGTGTCGATAATTGGATTTTCAAGCGTTGCTTCGGAATAAAGATCCTGCGATGCCAATACATCCATTATATCTAATATTTGCGTATAAGTATATTGGATATACCCACCACCTATTAGTAATACGACGATCAACCCAAATATAAGTTTATCCTTAATGCTCATAGTATCCCCTATCTGTGATTATTTCCCAATTGTCTCTAACCGTTTTTCCCAGTCGCTCATAGAATTATCTCCGACTGGTTCAGACTCAGACGATTGGTCGGGTTCGGAGTTTCCGGTTTTAATATTCTGAAGCAATTGCTCTTTTCGTTTTAGATTCTCTGCTAATTGCAGCATCATCTGGTTCACTTCTTCATTAAACTCTTTTATGGTATTTTCCAGACGTGCTACTAATTCATCCATTAATGATTTACCATAGCTTTCGTTAATACCGACTAGTAAATCATCAAATTTTGTAGTCAGATAATTTTTTCGGCCTTCTTCTTTATGAAAATCTAGCTCCATTTTTCTTCTCAAGTTTACTTATAATATTACAGAAATTAAAAATCGAATTTAATTATTCCTCGATTTAATTGCACGCCGAATTTAGCTGCTAATTAATCTATGCTATTTCGCCTCCGAATTGGGATCAGCCCTTTGAGCGAGGATGTCCATTAATAAGCTCATTGATACCCAGTTGTTGAAATTCTCCACGGATAGGATTAATTATTGCAGTCTGTAATCCAAACGGAAGTTTATCCTTAACATCACTATCTAACATTGTTTTTCCGAATAGTGATAGCTGTGAACCACGTTTATAAACATATTCTTGGGCAGTAACATAGACCTTTAAGCGATCAGAAATCCCCAGCACTAAGGAGTAATCGTAGCGCCGCAGGTAATATTTTACAGGTTTAGCTGTTGTTACAACCAGATTACTTTCAGGCGCATATATTTCGATTTCATAACCTAAATCTTCCAACACCTGTTTGCAGGAATTTAATGTGGCAGATTTAGTCCCCGGGTATTCAAATTCCCAAGCCATTCGTGTTGATTCCGGACAAGATGATAGCTGGATTGCCAGTATCAGCGTACCAAAAAAACGTAATTGTCCGGTCATACCGCTAATATATGTCAAAAATGCTGGGGATTTTTTCGGCCCGTTCCGAAATCGGACGAAAATACATGTAATCAGGATTGTAATATACCAGCTTCAGTACACTGAAATCACCTTCGAAAACCGGTAATACCGACCCGGTATGTTGGACAATACCACTAAGCAGCAATTCAATTCGGACCGGAATGGGTAGCCAGCCCGAACGATAAAAAGCACGTGAAAAATTAACATCCAGAACATCATTATATGATGGTGTTGGTCCGGTATAAAGCTGGTTGGTGCTGGTAGGAGATCCGTATATTTCGGACATACTTTTTTCAATACGTAAAAATTGGTCGATTTGCGCATCAATATCATCTTGCACCAATGAAAAATCAATATCGACTTTCCAGAATCCACTGTCGGCAAAATGGTAGGTAATTCTCACCACATCAGGACCTAATTTGGCTGCTATGATAACTTTTAAACTATCCTGCGATATTATCGAGTCAGCATAGGCAAATCGGGGTACACTGCCAATCGGGCTACCCCATCGAAACCCTTTGTAACCATAACTCAGTTCCATTGGTAATGGTCCGATTGGAGCCAATGGTTGCTCTTCGACGATTACTTCAGGGATACTATCAGGAATGGAAGTTGTATCAACCTCAACAATTTCACTACCGGCAGTATCAGGTATTTCAGTAACAACTGAATCCGGTATCGCATCACTGGCCACTATTGCATCAGATGTGTCAGTGGAAATTGTGTCAATAAGTACCGCAGTGGTTGATATATCGGTAGAAACCGTATCGCTGACCAGTGAATCGATAGCGATTTCACTGATCGTGGTATCGGCAGTGATTTCGCTGATTGTTGTATCAGCAGCGATTTCCTGTGTGTAAAGAAATGGGCCGCTAAGTATTGTCAGGATTAATAATGATTTCATGCTGGTGCTCCAGTTGCCATTGTCCAATGAATGTATTTACGCTTACCTCAAGATGGGGCAAAATACACTTTCAGCAGTCTTTTCGCAAGTGCAAAAAATTTAGCGGATTATTGTACCGATCCGATTTAAACGGGGCAGCCAGGTATCGAAATCGATCGACATATAAGAAAAAAGTGCTTCTCCTAAAATATAAGAGCGTGGGACAAAGCCCCAATAGCGCGAATCGGCGCTGTCATCACGATTATCACCCATCATCCAAAAATAATCCTGTTCAACAACATACTCAGCCAAATTGCTGATCGGT
>DAOWAH010000383.1 GCA_030634675.1 Fidelibacterota bacterium | reverse complement strand
CAAGAGAGAGAGAATACACGAGCCGTGCCTTTATTGATTGACAATGACACATTGCTGGAAAACCTGATTAGAGAGGCAGATGTGGTTATCAGTCTGTTACCTTATGCGTATCACGTGAAGACTGCGAAATATTGCATAAAATACAGAATATCGATGGTTACAACATCTTATGTAAGCAAGCTAATGCAGGATCTTGATAAGGAAGCACGTGAAGCAGGCGTGCTGCTATTGAATGAGATAGGGTTGGATCCCGGAATTGATCATATGTCTGCCATGCGCATCATTCATGCTGTAAGTAAAAAAGGTGGATATGTGCGGTCTTTTCGTTCTTATTGTGGTGGATTACCTGCGCCGGAGGCCAATAATAATCCATGGGGATATAAATTTTCCTGGAGCCCCAGGGCTGTTTTGATGGCCGGCAGAAATGATGCCCTCTATCTGAAAAAAGGTGAAACAGTATCGATTCCAGGTGCAGATTTATTCGAACACAATTGGCCAATTACCATTGCTGACATGGAATTCGAAACTTATCCAAATCGTGATTCTATGCCTTACCAAGAACTGTATGGAATTGGGAAGGCCGAGACCATGTTCCGCGGTACATTGCGAAATCCTGGCTGGTCCCGAACCTTGCAGGTGGTGAGTCACTTAAATTTGCTAACCGAAAAAGAAATCTCGGGTATTAAGGGAGCATCATATAGACGTATTATGCAGGAGATTATTGGTTTACCACAAGATCAGGATCCAAAGGATTATATTCTTAAGAAATTAGAAATACCTGCAGACGATGAGATTATTAAAAAGTTAGCCTGGCTTGATTTATTCAGTGATCACCAGTATCCCAATGAAACGACTACAGCGCTGGATTTTCTGGCAGAGCGTATGGCAACAAAAATGCCCTATGCAGAGGGTGAAAGGGATATGATCGTATTATATCATGATTTTCTGGCTGAATATCCCGATCATCAGGAGCGTATTACTTCGACTCTGGTTGATTACGGTATCCCCCATGGGGATTCGGCCATGTCCAGGACGGTCTCGCTGCCCGCGGCAATTGCTACAAAGTTGATTTTGGAGGGAAAAATAAAAGAAACCGGGGTACACATTCCGGTTGACCCGGAGATTTATGAACCGGTTCTTAATGAACTAGAACGTCTCAATATCGTTTGCGAAGAAAAAACCGAGGTCATCAAAGCGACCAGTGCTTAAAACAGCTTATCAAAATGTCATCTTGACTGGGTGCAGCATCCATATTATATTTTGCGGTGTTCAATGATCAAGAACCAATGATCATTGAAAAATTGATAATTATAAATTATTTATTATTCATTGCCTTTTTAGGCCGGAGTGGCGGAATTGGCAGACGCGCCGGACTCAAAATCCGGTATGGGTGATACCGTGTGAGGGTTCGAGTCCCTCCTCCGGCACCACATAAATGCAAATTCGAAATTCGAAACACGAAATTCGAAAAAGAGCAATAAAAGAGCCGCATCGAAGGTAGAGGTTAGAAGTGAGATGTAGGGGCGATCAATTCGATCGCCCTTTTTGATTTATTGAGGGGCGCTGGTCTTAACGGCAGACGCGTCCCGACATTGGAAATGTCGGGATATGGGTGAACCATGTGTGGGAAAGCATGCCTACCTACTAAGGTTTATTTGACAGGTCCGGCGGATCGGTGACTGACGGGAGTCCCATTTATCCGGCATCAAGGATGATGACAGGCCTCCGGTACAATATAAACAATAAAAAAGACAGCTATCGATTATGATAACTGGCTCTGGATTAATACTTATGGTCGGTCATACTATCACATTAACACCATCTTCCTTGTCTCCACAAATCCTTCTGCTTCCAATCTGTACAGATAAACACCACTGGCAAGGTTGGCGTCCCATTCGTAAGAGTATGAGCCAGTAGAAAGCCTCTCAGACACCAGTGTGGCTACTTCCTCACCGAGAATGTTAAATATCTTCAGAGTCACCTTACTCGTCTTCGGCAGATCAAACTCAATAGTTGTACTCGGGTT
>DAOWAH010000180.1 GCA_030634675.1 Fidelibacterota bacterium | reverse complement strand
GGATTATCCATAAAAATCTGTCAATTGCCGACCAGGCTGAAATGGTGGATCAGGTCAAGCGTTCCGAAAGTGGGATGATCTTGAATCCGATTACGCTGACTGCCGACCATTCGATTGGGGAAGCACGGGAATTGATGGCCCGCTACCGGATCAGCGGTCTGCCGGTGGTGGAAAACGGGAAACTGATTGGTATATTGACAAATCGTGATATTCGCTTCGAAACTAATCTCGGTCTATTGGTGCGTGATCGAATGACAGCGGATAAACTGGTCACAGTTCCGAAAGGCACTACCCTAGAAAAAGCTAAAGAAATCCTGCAAAAGCACCGGATTGAAAAACTGTTGGTAGTTGATGATGATGGCGATCTGGCAGGTTTGATTACAGTGAAGGATATCCAAAAAAAGGAACAATTTCCCGACGCCTGCAAGGATAGTAATGGCCGTTTGCGGGTAGGAGCTGCCGTGGGGGTCACAACCGATTCGTTGGAACGCGCTCAGGCCCTGGCCAATGCCCACGTTGATATACTAATAATAGATACGGCGCACGGTCATTCGGCGGGCGTACTGAAAATGGTTAAGACTATTAAATCCAGCTTACCGGACACTGATTTAATTGCCGGGAATGTCGCCACCGCCGAAGGGACCAAGGCTTTGATTGATGCCGGTGTTGATTGCGTTAAGGTGGGCATAGGCGCCGGCGCCAGTTGTACAACTCGCGTCATTGCCGGAATCGGCGTGCCACAGTTATCTGCGATTATGGAATGTGTGGATGAAGCCCATAAATATAATATTCCTATTATCGCCGATGGTGGTATTCGTTACAGCGGTGATATTGCCAAATCGCTGGCTGCCGGAGCTGACTCCGTGATGTTGGGCAGTCTGCTGGCCGGGATGGATGAAAGTCCAGGTGAAACAATATTATATGAAGGCCGTCAGTATAAAACCTACCGTGGAATGGGGTCGCTGGGAGCGATGAAACAAGGTAGTGGTGACCGCTATTTCCAGGAGGGGGCGGAAGCAACTAAACTGGTTCCGGAAGGAATCGAAGGAATGGTACCCTATCGGGGATTGGTCCGCAACAGCATTCACCAGTTAATGGGTGGAGTACGGGCTGCCATGGGTTATAGTGGCGTAAAAAAAATCCCGGAATTCCATAGCGGATGCGAGTTTGTACAAATTACGGCGGCCGGTATAAAAGAAAGCCACCCTCACGAAGTTCGTATCATGAAGGAGGCTCCTAATTATCAGGTATCTGATAGTTAAATTACTTCAGATTATTCAAGTGCCTGGCAATCTGTGATTTGCGCCGGGCGGCAGTATTCTTGTGAATTAATCCATTGGCAGCCATCTTATCGATCGTGGAAACTGCACTTTTATAGTTTGATTCCACTTCCGCTTTGACAGTTGAGGTTAACACCTTATTGATAGCTGTACGCAATTTGGACATATTTCTCACATTGACTGCCCGACGTTTCAAATCCTGCCGGTGACGTTTTATCTGTGAAGCGTGTCGATCTACCATTTATATCAATCCTTTTTCATATGGAGCCCTACGGATAACCCGTAGTACCCTCAATTTACGCCCTGTGAAGCGACATCCCGATCCTGTGATGAATTTTGGAATTTATCCATGCCTTAACAAACGAAGTGAATGTGACATGATATTCTTCTTGTCGGGATAAATACAGGGCGCAAAGTTATTCCTGCCGGGATTCGATGTCAATTAAAGGATTGGTAAAATATGAGCACCCTATCGAAGACACTGGTTTGGTGTTTAAGTAAATGGCAGCCTTTAGGATAAGCCTGAATGATAAATATTTTTATTTCCCGTCCTGCTACTGTCTTGACAGTCCTCGACCGGATAAGTTAAATTCTCCACATGGGAATAATACGATTAAACAACATGCAATTTTATGGCTATCACGGAGTTCATGATTCCGAGAAGGAATTGGGTGGGAAATTTGAAGTTGACCTGGAACTGCGTACTTCATTGCAGAAATCCATCGCGAGTGATAACCTTCAGGACACCATCGATTACCAGGCTATATATGAAACTGTCGAGCATTGTCTACAGAAAAATAAATTTTATTTGCTGGAAGCATTGGCCGGACATATTGCCAAATCGATTCTAACTCAATTTAATATTGATGGCTTAAATATTCGAGTTCGTAAACCGCATGCCCCGGTTCGCGGTGTATTGGATTCAGTGGAGGTGGAAGTAGATCGATCAAGCTCTGATTATGAGTGAACAGGTATTCCTGTCTATCGGCTCAAATCTCGGTCAACGCCAGAAAAACCTTTCCACGGCAATCGCGGCAATTCAGGAGAATTCTGCGATAGTGAATGTTAAACAGGCATCGATTTACGAAACTGAACCATTATATTATGCTGACCAACCAGCCTTTTTAAATACGGTGATAGGCTTGGAAGCTACGTGTCAACCATTGGAATTACTGGGATTTACCGCCGGTCTTGAAGAAGATAGTGGCCGCCGGCCTGATCGAAAGAAGAACCTGCCCCGCGCCCTTGATATTGATATCCTGTGCTGGGGTGATCGTATTCTGAATCACAAAAATCTGGTAATTCCCCATCCCGATTTACAAAATCGGCGCTTTGTCCTGATCCCCTGGGCTGAAATTGCTGCCGATTTTTTAGTATCAAAATGGAATATGACCGTACACGAATTATTATCAGTCTGTGTAGATTCTTCCCAAGTGAATGAATATAATTGAAAGTGAAGCATGAGAAACCTTTATTATATCGCGATCGAGGGACCAATTGGAGTTGGAAAAACCAGCCTTTCAAAATTATTAGCGGAACGTCTGGGAGCCCGGCATGTAACGGAAGAATTTGAAGGGAATCCATTTTTAGCTGATTTTTACCGCGATTCTGAGCGGTTTGCTTTCCAGACCCAACTATTCTTTTTATTGCAACGCTACCAGCAACAGCAGGAACTCCGCCAAGTGGATATCTTCCATAATTTACTGGTTACGGATTACATGTTTGTGAAAGATCGTTTGTTTGCCTCATTGAACCTTAATGAGAAAGAAATGGTTCTGTATGATACGGTAGCTAATCTATTGGAAAAAAATGTTATTAACCCGGATTTGGTCATCTATCTACAGGCCGATACCGATTCATTAATGAAACGGATATCAAAGCGTGGACGAGCATATGAAACAAATATGGATCGAAATTATATTGATTCTTTAAATCAGGTATACAATGAATATTTCTTTCGTTACAAAGATACTCCCTTGGTGATAATTAATACCAATAACATTGATTTTGTCCACAATGACAATGATCTCGAAGAAGTGATAAAATATATTCGCCAACCGGTAGCTGGAACAAAATTTTTTAATCCAATTACTGAATTCTAATGCTTAAATATTTATTATATGCTGCTATATTTTTTATTGGATATCGGATATTTAAATATATATCCACTATCGAATTATCGTCCCATTTCAAGTCCAAAGATAAAGATAAAACGGAGCAAGAACCTTATTCAAAGTACAATATCCAGGATGCCGAATTCAAGGATATTGACGAAAAAAAGGATTAGCATGAGAGCCGTAATAATCGAGCGGCATGGCGAAGTAGAAGTTCTAAATTATACCGATATCCCGACGCCAATCCCGGGTTCCGGTCAGGTCTTGGTAAATATGAAAGCCGCAGCGCTGAATCATCTTGATATCTGGGTCAGGCGTGGTTTCCCGGGCGTTCCTCTGCCGATTATCCCTGGTAGTGATGGTGCCGGTGTAGTGGTGGATATTGGATCGGATGTACGGAAATTTAAACCGGGAGATGCGGTTATCCTGCAACCGGTAACCTATTGCGGAAACTGCCGTTTTTGTAAACAGAAACGTGAAAATTTCTGTGAGCGTTTTGGTATTTTCGGGGAAACCCAGGATGGTACGAATTGTGAGTTTATGGCTGTTGCCGAGAAATACTTGCGTCGAAAGCCCAACTGGATGGATTTTACTGAAGCAGCAGCCTTTCCGCTGGTAGCCATGACGGCTTACACTATGCTGATCAAGCGCGCGGAATTGCGTTCGGATGAAACAGTCTTAGTCTGGGGAGCCGGTTCCGGAATCGGGCATATGGCAATCCAAATTGCCAAGTGGAAAGGTTGCTTCGTGATTGCAACCGCCGGAAATGATTCGAAGCTTAAGCAAGCACGCGTTCTGGGCGCCGATCTGGTTATCAATCATTATCGTGAAAATGTAGCAGAAATTGTTAAACCGGTAGTGGGCAAACAAGGCGTAGACGTCGTATTTGAACATGTTGGTAAAGCGACCTGGGATAGCAGTACAAAATTGCTCGCTAAAGGTGGTCGGATCGTAACCTGTGGTGCGACAACCGGTGCAAAAGTTAATATTGATTTACGGCATATATTTTATAAACAGCAATCAATTATCGGCTCTACCATGGGTGACGTGGCTGGATTTGATGAAGTACTGCGCCTG
>DAOWAH010000103.1 GCA_030634675.1 Fidelibacterota bacterium | reverse complement strand
GATTCTCCAACAATGTCATCGTTAATTTTTTGGATACGCACAATTTTTCCGTCTGCCGGTGAAATAACCAGATTATCTCCCTCAGGCCGTACCCGGTGCGGATCGCGAAAAAAATATAGCGCGAATAATAAAAAAACAGTCGTTACAATAAATATGATATTCCAAAGGGAGGTTGGAAATATAATCATCAACAAACCTGATAAAAATACAACAAATGCCGTACCGAATAATATTTTATGACCTTCACGCGCGATCATCAGTTTATGTCTTTCTTAACCGAAATGTAACTTTTTTATCTTGGCCATTACTGAATACCTTCATGGTTATCTTGTCACCAGCTCTCAACTCATTGTCATCGAAAATTTGAAAGATATCATTGGTTTTCTTTACTTTATATTCATTTAGCGTCAAGATTACATCACCAGGTTTTAATCCGGCATTAGCGGCGGCACTATTGGGTGCAATCTTGGTTATGAGTACACCTTCAGTGAACGGTAAATTCAGATATCCGGCAATGCGGGTATCCAATGTCTGGATTTCAAGACCAGTAGAAAAACTTCGGTCAACTCGGCCGGTCCTCTTTAATTCTTCTACGATTCGCCGGGCGCGATTGATTGGGATAGCAAACCCGATTCCCACAGATCCCTGCGAAAAATTGCTGCCAGTATAAATGAAAGTGTTAATTCCTATAACCTCTCCCTGACTATTTATGAGTGGTCCGCCGCTATTACCAACATTAATAGCAGCATCGGTTTGAATCATATCCTGGTATACTTTTCCCGATTCCTGGCGTCCAAAATCCATATGCAGGGCACTGATAATCCCAACCGTGGCCGACGGTTGCTTACTTATGTCAAAAAGTCCAAAAGGATTACCAAGTGCGATAACCCATTCACCGATTACCAGTTCGTCGGAATCTGCCAGCCGGGCATAGGGAAAATCTTGTCCAACTAATTTAATCAATGCCAGATCAGAGACATTATCACTGCCGATCACTTCGGCATCAAATTGTTTTCCGCCTGGTAAAGTGACCTTGATCTCAGTGGCATTTTCCACCACATGATGGTTTGTCATAACATATCCGTCGGGACTTACTACAACCCCGGAGCCAGAGCTTTTTCTCTTTTGTTGATAAGTATCATAAGGAAAAAAATACTGCCATACAGGATCCTGAAGGAACGGTGTGCGCGAAAATTCCTTGATTTGAATAACATTGATGCTGGCTACTGCCGGGCTTACAGCTTCAATTGCCCTCGTCAAAGCCGTATGCCGAGAATCATAGATATCGCCCTGTCCCAGTACAATCCGACTAAGCAGAGTCAGACTAATCAGTCCCTTCGATACATTTACAGTTATTGATTTCAATAGACGACCTTCTTTAATACCAATCCGTGTGCTGGTGCACGATAAATCTTTTTATCAATTACAGGTTTTTCAAACATCAATTTGAATTGATCCAGTGATAATTGGGAGCGCCCAATTGCTACCATTGTACCTACTAAAAATCGTATCATGTGATGTAAAAATCGGTTAGCGGTAACCTTATAAGTTAATACTGACGTGCCTGTTATCCACAGAGATTGATAAACATTACAGCGCCTATGATCCAGCTCTGAATTATATTTACTAAAACCGGTAAAATCATGTTCCCCCAGAATTATTACCGCGGCTTGCTGCATTATAGAAATATCAACAGATCCAATGTTCCAAACATAATTACGATCCAATAAAAAATTATCCATTCGACAATTGTATTCATAAACCCGTTGTTGCGCTGAAAACCGGGCATGAAACACCGAATCTACTTGTTCACATTCCAGCACCAAAACATCACTGGGTAAATTACCGTTAATAGCATGACACAATTCATTATTATCCCAAGCCTTGGGTAAGTCGAAATGCGCCACCTGACCAACTGCATGCACACCGGTATCAGTACGGCCGGCTCCGGTAACCACAACACGGTTCCTTTTATTCAAAATGGTCAGTGCCCGTTCCAGTTCACCTTGCACAGTTCTCTGATCAGGTTGCAACTGCCAGCCGTAGAAAGACGAACCGTCATACTGTATGCTAATTTTATACCTGTGCAACAAAATTACCCCAATAAAAAAATAAGGTAACAATCAGAAATACCAGGGCGTCCCAACTGGTAAATTTCACTGGAAAGACTATCCCACGTGGTATTCTGTTACCGTAACCGCGTAATTTTATGCTGAGAGCGGTATTATCAGCCTGTCGTAAACTCTGTAGTAACAATCCCGGAAGATAAGTCGCCGTTTGTTTAATAATCGCGAGTCGTTTATGTGAAGCGGATAACCCTAATGCCTGACGGGATTGATGTAAGTGTTCCCAGTCCCGTTGAAAAGCCGGAAAAAATCGTAAGGTCAGTTCTAAAAACATAAAAAAATCTTCCACCCAGCGCCAGGGAAGTTTGGACTTCTGCCATAAACTACGCAGAGCGTTGAAAATTTCCCCCGATTCCGAATTTTCAAAATAGATACCCATTATCGCAATCATTAATAGCATTTTTACCAATGCAAAACCACCTTGCATTAGAATATCTGTTAAATTGTTGGTTGTCAGAAATAATGAAAAAATAGTGTATAAAATGACCATCAACGGCAGAAATATCAAATATGGTCGCAATCGCCACCAAATTGATCTCATCGCTGATCTGTTGAAGATAAGTAAACTGCACCATAACCCCAAATATACGATCCAGATTAAACCCGACTTCGACAACAGTACTGATATTGAAAATGCCAGATAGAACCACAATCTTACCAGACCGTTAATTTTCATATTATTACTGATTAAAAATATATGGAAAAGGAATGTTTGAGATTCCTGTCAATTGGGTCGTAGAGGGGTAGATATGAAACCTGCGGCAGGTTCATAATCCGTGTAAAGTAAAGAGCATCAATCGCCGATATGACATGGTTTAACACCACGGCACTAATTACAAATTTTGTAGTGTGCTTCAGCCGATCGCGGTTTACACGAATATCACGGAATTTCTCTCTGTGCTTTGGGGAAATCCACTCCCAATTTAATTCGTGATCGTTGTTGTAAAGAACATCAAATTCTCGCCAGCGTAAATGTTCAGCATTGAAAGCGTCGCGGGATTCATAATTGCCAATATCAACCCAAAATTGGTCTGATTGCCCGCCAGGCGTGACAAAAGCATAATCGGAAGCATAGGATCGCATAGCTAAATCTTCAAAGTATACCGAGGTAGAGCTAACTAAGGCTCCAGTAACTAGAACGACTTCAGTTAACAAGAAGAACCTGCCAAGTCGATTCTTGCCCAGGCTGTATTCACCCAATCCTGGTAATATCAAAGATTTAATAAATGGTGTTCCCCACTGGACAGAATCATTCTCATACTGTTGAGCCGTCAATCCGGAAATTGTCAATAGTATTATTAAGACTACGTAAAATACTTTCTTCTCCATGCCATACCTGTGATAATGATTGATGATATAATGCAAAGCAGCGTGAATAAATCTCCATAGCGAGCATAAAAACTGATTTCCGATGGAATTGGCAGGGTTCCTATCACTATTCCACTTTTGTTTAAAGGAATTTTGTTAAAAGATCGCCCCGAGGGTTTGATGAACCCGGAAATACCCGTATTAGCACTACGCGCAATGGGAACACGATTCTCAACTGCTCTCAAAATTGCCAGATCATAATGCTGGTAGGGACCTGAGCTCCGGCCAAACCAGGCATCATTGGTTTCGATGGTAATTAAACGGGCACCTTTTTTAATAAATTTTCGTACTTGTTGTGGGAAGCTAGATTCATAACAAATCAAGTTCGAAAAGTTAACTGAATCCAATTCAAAAACCGTATACTTCTGACCATGATCAAAGTTTCCTTGCCCAAAATTCAATTTTTTTAATAGTGGGTATTTCCACGACAAGGGGATATATTCACCAAAGGGGACCAGATGGATCTTGTGATAGGTTTCAAGTGTCCCATCGGGTCTTATTAATAATGACCCATTATAAACCCTTGATATTCCTTCTTCCGTTATTACCTTATCAACCGAGCCCGTTAACAGAGGTATGCCAGCATCCTTCACTCTTTGCTCGATCCTTTTACGCCGATACGCATTTATACGCAGATAGGCAGGAACTGCCGATTCTGGCCACAGTACCAATTGTGGCTCCAGTTTCAGCGCTTCGATTAAAGTAGAATCCATCAAATCGAAAACGAATTCGCGTTTGGATTTTTCCCATTTATCATTAGGATTCAGATTCGGTTGTACAATAGCTACCGTAAATTGTGTGTCAATGGGTTTATTTTCAAGATATACAATACGAATAAGACCTGAGACGAAAATCAGCAGCAGCATGATAACTAAACCCAAGCTATTTCTGATCCGGTTGGCTTCAGTCACAATTATTCGATACAATCCAACATTGAGGACAATTATCCAAAATGCAACCCCATAGGATCCGGTAATTTCGGTTAACTGTACCATTGGCAAATAGCTGACCTGCGTAGTTGCCAGATTTATCCAGGGAAACCCCATGGCGCCAAAACTGCGTATATACTCCATAATTACCCAGAGAAATGGCCAGATCAGCAGGCCGATTTGCAGGCGCTGTAACAATGCTAAAACTAATGCGAACAGTGCCCAAAACAGCCCTAAATACAAAATCGCTCCTATTAATGAAGCAAATACAGTTACAAAACCTGCTCCGGAATTAAATCCAATCCAGTACAGCGAAAATAAATTTGAAAAAGCTCCTGCCAGATACCCCAAACGAAAGGCTGTCCATGGGTCAGCTTTGGACAGGATATGAATCAGCGGGATAAATCCAATCCAGGCCAGGAAACCCAGCGGTAAAACCGGGTATGACAACCCAACCAGGGTACCCGAAACAATGGCCAGTTGCCAATTAGGACGATTTAACCAATCGCTCACAGCCGATTTCGATCTAAGTATTGTTGCAAAATAATTGCCGCCGCAGTCTGATCGACTAATCCTTTATTATGTCCCGTTTTCACATTTTGAAATACCAATGCCTTAGTGGCGCTAACCGAACTAAGTCGCTCATCTTCAAGAACGACTGGTACACCAAGTGATCGAACCTGTTCAGCAAATTCTTTGACAATAATTGTCTGCTGAGTAACCTGATTTTTCATACCCACAGGTAAGCCAATCACGATCATTTCAACGTTTTTGTCGTTGATGATTTCCTGTAGCGATCGTATCACCGCTTCACCATCCCGAGCTGAAATAGTCCGGTAAGGTGAAGCGATCATATGTATAGGATCTGACAGCGATAAACCAATTCGGCTATCACCGTGATCAATCCCAAGTATGCGACCCATGATTGAATCGCTTGGTTCGGTTATGTAAGCGGCTTGCTTAGATGAGTCTTGACAATCTTGCCGGGCTTAAAATGCGTCTTTTTATGAGCCGGGACATAAACTTCTTCATTGGTACGGGGATTGCGTGCCCGTGGTTTGGCCTTGGTTGGTTTAACCTCGAATACGCCAAAATTACGAATTTCAATACGAAGTCGCAGTTTGTCTTCACACAACATATCCTTCATTACTTTGAAGGTTTCATCAATGTATTTCGATGTTCCGTCGACAGTTTTACTCAGTCGCTCGGCAACCCGTTTGACAATTTCCTTTTTAGTGTAGGTAATTGCTTTCATTCTCGCACCGTCCTTTCTATGTAGTCAATTCCAGTTATTCTGGTAATTCTCTTTTTCACTCGTTCAAGTTGCTTGATATCACGAACCTGAACAACAAAAAAAGCTGTGACAATATTATCTTTTGTTCGCAAATCAACACTAGAGATATTTATCTCTTCTGCGGAGATCGCCTCTGAAATTTCTCTTAAAATACCCGATCGGTCCTGACTGACCACTTTAATCCTGACACTGTAGGTATCATTTTTCTTCACATCCCATTCTACAGGAATGATACGATCGGAATCCTCATCAAGTAACGGTAAGCTGGCACAATCAGCCCGATGTAAAGTTATTCCCCTTCCACGGGTGACAAATCCTACTATGTCATCGCCAGGAATGGGATTACAGCAACGACCGAACGAAACCAGGATATTGGAAATCCCCTGCAATTTGACGCCCCGGGCTGATCCTCGAGCCAATCTAAGGAAACTTTCATCATCGGAAAATTTATCATCTTCAATAATTACTTTTGTTTCTTCGGCCGGATACAATTTTTTTAATATATCCCGAATTATTAAAGAACCGTCCCCAATTGCGGCAATCAGGTCATTGCGTGTTTTATATCCTAAAATACCGAAAGCTTCTTGAATTTTTTTGCTTAGATCAAGTCGT
>DAOWAH010000186.1 GCA_030634675.1 Fidelibacterota bacterium | reverse complement strand
GACTGACCTCCCTTATAGGCAAAATAATAATTCAGTTCCTGCACTGTCGGTATGTATTCATGAATAGCCAGATCGCGGAGCATCATGTCAGCTTTGGTATCCCAGTTCGATGATAGGTATTCTGCCAATCCCTCGTTAACCCACAGCGGAATATTCAATTTTACCCGCCCAGAAACTACTGACTGGATATTTCCTCCGTAGATCATATCATTGACTACCGCATGTACCAGCTCATGGTGAATCACATGCCGAAATTGCGTATATGATCCTTCGAAAGGAACTACCACACGATTCTTAAATAATTCAGTTACGCCACCTATGCCTTCGCTCATATAGGACATAACTACGTTTGTCTGCTGAAAATCATTATGGGAATTATAAACGATTACCGATACGCGCTTATTCAGCTCCCAACGTAAATGCTTCGATACCTGGTCGTAAGCTTTCTCAATGGCTTCTGCCGTAAATTCAGCCAATTCTTTCTCGTTATTATAATAGTAAATATCAAAATGAGCCGATTCAATAAATGACCAATCAAAATCTTTATATTGTACTTTGTTCTGGCCAAAGGATTGACCCATGACCAGATTAATCGACGTCAACAACGTAATAATCAGTAATCGCTTCATACCTAACCTAACAAAATCAATTTAATATCGGTTCCCTATAAAGGGATGCCTGTTGAGAAGATAGCATAATAATATTATACAATCAACAAACACTCTGTGAAAGGTTGACAATTTAATTGCTAAACCGGCATTAAATACATTAGTTTCCATGCTAATGGACTTACCACTGTTTTTCATTTCCGACATCCACTTGATGCTGCACCCCCAGGGCAGGGAGAACATCAAGCAGGAAAAATTATTTCATTTCCTCGATTATGTTGTCAAATCAAATGGCACTTTGTTCATTGTTGGCGACCTGTTCGATTTCTGGTTTGAATACCAGCACGTTATGCCCAAAGTGTATTTTCCCTTCCTGGTAAAACTTCATCAGGTCCGTCAAGCAGGAATTGAAGTCCATTTCCTGCTGGGTAATCATGATTACTGGGTTATGGACTTCATAACCGATACTCTGATGACTAAAACCTATTTTAACGATACTACTTTTGAATCAAATGGTAGAAAATTTTACCTCACCCATGGTGATGAACTTCTATCATGGGATAGCGCCTATCGAGTATTGAAAAAAATCATCAGAAATCGCTGGTTTATCAAATGCTTTCGTAGCCTGCATCCCAACATCGGTTATCGTTTTGCAAACTGGATCTCAAAGAAAGGGCAGCATTACGTTCACACCGATGAATACAATAATCGGATTGTTGAGGACTTGATGGTATTTGCCCAGCATAAATTCGACAACGGCTATAATTATGTTATTACGGGGCATTATCACCAGACCCGCACGGTTGATCGGGACAATAATAAGCTCATCATCTTAGGCGACTGGATCAATTACTATTCATATGCAATTTTTGATGGTAATGATCTGGTTCTTAAAACCTGGAGTGACATGTGAGGCATATTCGAACCATAATCTTTTTATTGACCACAATAGTATTTTTAAACAGCTGTTCCATATTAGGTATTTTTAAGAAAAAAGATCGGTTTTCCGGATACGACACAGTTGAACAATTACGACTTTCTTATCAGAGTGGAAATATTGAGTCACTTGATCAGCTCATTTCAGTATATCTTGACGAAAGCCAACCTGCTGAAGTTAGAATAGCCGCCGGGCGCGCCTTAGCTGAATCACACCACCCGACCGCCCTGGAAGCCATAGCTCATATTGTTGGTACGGCTAATGGAATGAATCTTAGCTTTATGGAAGAATCGATCGATATTCTGGCCGGATTCACTGAGGACCCCCTGGCAGCAGAGGCTATAATCCAGGCAATGCACCAAATCGAGACTAAAACCAACCAGTTGCATGTTCGACTGGTAAAAACCCTTGGTAAAATTCGCACCGAAGATCAAATTCTGTCTTTGCTGGATTTATATGAAATCAGCAAGGCAAATCTGATGCGCACCGAAAATCTGCTGGCCGAAACACTCGGTTCTTTGGGTAATGATCAAGTCATTCCGGTCCTGATGTCAATCGCCCGCGACCCCACCGTTAATATTGCTGTTAGAAACCGGGCTGTGGAAATCCTGGGTAAAAAGGAAACCTCTGACGTTGTTGGCGCATTTGCCGAATTACTTGGTGATCCCGCCAGCGGTGCCGAAGTCCGGGATTTTGCGCTGAATACAATGGCTGGTGTAAAAGAGGAAAAACTGATACTGGCATTGCTGGAAACTTATCAGGCCGGGAAAACTGAGTACTACAGCCTGCTAAACACGCTACTGGATGCTCTGGGTGAATTTGACGATCCAGAAATAAAATCAGCCGTCATCGAAATTATTATGAATGAGGAATATCCAATTTCTCTACGAGAAAAAGCCCTGCAAGGCTTGGCAAGATTTAATGATCCCAGCCTGGTCCCCCAAATAATTGTGTTGCTGGAAAATCCAAAAAACTATCATTTATACAGCGCCATTTCAGAAATGGTAAATCATTTTGATCAGGACGGTAAATACGGAGAAACTTTGCGTCGTATGGCTTTTAAAGCCCACAGTGGGGAAACCGCTAATGAATAAATTGCTAATCATTGCCCTGGCCGGGATAGTAATTATTTCGGCTCAATCCACAGATCAGGATAGCGTCGGTGAAACATTACCGGCTATCAGACCGGAATCTTCTGCCCAACCAACTGGCGAATCGCCGCCGTTTTATGATTACCAGAATACCTTTCAGGCGCTCCAGCAGCAGATAGACTCGCTAAAAACCGTTGTATCCATTTATGAACGAACAAATGCTCTGCCGCCCGTGGATAAAAAATTGCTGGAACTGATCCCGATACCGGAAAACCAGCAACGAATCATCCTCCAGAATGGTACTGTGGTGGTTGGAACAATTACCGGTGAGTCTCCCAGCGAAATCAGTTTGCAGACCAGTCTCGGTAGATTGGTGATACGAAAAAATCTGGTTGTGCGGGTGGACGAAAATTATGGCGTAAGCGCTGAAGTTGAAATAATCGGCGAACCGCAGATTACGGTTTATCCCGATCGGGAAGTAGTAACTGGACAGGTAAAGAATACCGGCCAGAAAAGAGCCGATTTCGTGCGGGTGATTGCTGATCTATGGACCAGCACCACAACCTCAGCCGGCCAGGACTCGGCTTTTGTAAAAAGTAAATTAATGAAATATGAGTCCGGTGTGATTACCGATACCGCCTTGGACCCTGGGCAGATAGCCACGTTTAAGGTGATCGTCGCCATAAATCCGGGTACCGAGGTCGAATACCGTACTCAAGCTGTCCGCTGGACAGAGACCAAGTAAGCTTCTATTCTATTCCCATTATTTTAAGCATAATTGCGTTTTGGGCGTGCATCCGGTTTTCCGCTTCATCAAAAACAATCGAGTTTTTTGATTCCAATACCGAGTCGGTTGTTTCGACTCCGCGTTCGGCCGGCAAACAGTGCATGAAATAGGTATCTTTGCCGGTCGCAGCCATGAGATCGTCATTAACCTGAAAACCCTGGAAGCGTTTAATTCTTTCATCCCGCTCATCCTTCTGTCCCATGGATGCCCACACATCGGTGTAAATCACATCGGCATTTTTTACAGCGGTCTTCGGATCATGGGAAATACTTACAGAACTCAGACCCGCTTCGTCTGCAAGCTTGATAGCGACTGGATCAGGACTATATCCCTCCGGACAAACACATACAAATTCAAAGGGGAAACGGGCAGCCAGATGCAGCCAGGAATGCACAATATTATTCCCGTCACCGACATAAACAATTTTTAAATCGTCCAGATTTCCCCGGTGTTCCCAGATAGTGAGGATATCAGCCATGATCTGGCAGGGGTGGTTGTAATCGGTCAAGCCATTTACCACCGGTACGGTAGCATGTTCGGCCAGTTCCGTCATGTGCCGGTGTTCAAACAGGCGGGCCATGATAATATCATTATAACGGCTTACAACCCGGGCGATGTCCTTTACGGCTTCGCGCTTGCCAATCCCAATGTCATTAGGTCCTAGGTACAAGGCATGACCACCCAACCGAAAAAATCCGGTTTCAAAAGAAATTCGCGTACGAGCGGATGGCTTGGCAAAGATCATTGACATACTGTGATCCTTGAAAGGTTTATAATCTTCCCGATTTTTCAGTTTCGCCTTAACCTCCCGCGCCAGCTGCAGGGTATCCCAGATCTCTGCGGTAGTGAAATCAGTTATATGAACAAAGTCGCGTTTCATTATTTCTCCCAAAAAAAGGCCTCCGGAGAGGCCATTTAGCAACAATTTTACGATCCCGGAACCGGGTTGAAATTACACTAATATTCCCAGGAGATTCAATCCG
>DAOWAH010000400.1 GCA_030634675.1 Fidelibacterota bacterium | reverse complement strand
CCCGCTTGGGTACGGTTGGTCATTTAACCAAGTTAGTACGCACTCAAGTTGGAAAATATACTCTGGAAACTACTCTCACAATCGAACAACTGATAGCCAAATGGAAATCTTCCGCAGCCTAGATTTAATCAAGAATCGGCCGGACTGCTATTTGACGATCGGTTCGTTCGACGGTTTACACCGCGGGCACCAGGAAATTGTCAAGGAAATAGTGGCTTACGCTCACACCCATGACTCGCTGGCGGTGGTAATCAGTTTTGACCCGCATCCTCAGCATGTATTGAATTCAGCTGTTGAACGTCTGCCGCTTTTGATGAGTATCAGCAAAAAACTTAAGATTCTGGAATGGTTAAATGTTGATCAAGCCGTGATTTTACCATTTACAACAGAATTTTCCCGAATTACCGCCACAGCATTCCTGGAGAATATTATCCTGGAGAAATTTAATCCTACTCGGGTTGTGATTGGTTATGATCATCATTTCGGATATGGACGTGAAGGATCGCCAGATTTTATCAATTCCCAACTAAGCCCCAGAGGGATTGACGTCGAAATCGTGGATCCGGTGCATGATGAGAATGTTATCATCTCAAGTACTCATATCCGTGAACTGATTAAAGCCGGGTTTGTAAGGCGCGCTTCATTTGAGTTGGGCTGGGTGTACGGATTTGACGCTACAGTGGTAGCGGGAGTCGGGCGAGGACGTTCCCTGCAGTTTCCCACTGCTAACTTCATTCCGCTGGAAAAAAATCAATTGCTGCCGGGGCAGGGCGTATATTTTACCAGGGGCAGACTTAATTCAAAAAATATCTATGGCATGTGTAACTTAGGGACTCGACCGACCTTCGATGAGGGCGGTTTTGTCATGGAAGTACACTTTTTTGAAAAGATAGATGAAGAGTTATACGGCCGCCAGATTGCAATCGAGTTTTTGGAACGTATTCGTGATGAAAAGAAATTTGATTCGGCCGAAGAATTGATCGAACAATTAGAAGAAGATAAACTAAACTGTTTTGAGTTATTAAGTAAATATAAGTAGGAGATGTTATGCCTTTGAGCAGCGAAAAAAAAGTGGAATTGATTTCTAAACATGGCAGAAATGAAAAAGATACCGGTTCACCGGAATCACAGATTGCAATGTTAACCCAACGTATTCGGGATTTAACCGAACATGTCAATATCCATAAAAAAGACCGCCACACTCGACGTGGACTGGTAATGCTGGTTGCCAAACGCCGTAAACTAATGAAATATCTGCGCCGTACCAACCCGCAATCTTATGTTAAAATATTAGATGATTTATCAATTAGAGGTTATAAATAAAAAAGATGATTAAACACGAAATTGAAATCGGTGGTCGCGTACTATCGATTCAAACCGGCCATGTGGCCAAACAGTCCTCCGGATCGGTCCTGGTGACCTATGGTGAGACTATGATCCTGGTAGCAGTGAATGCTGCCAAAGTATTACGGGAAGATATTGATTTTTTCCCATTACAGGTTGAGTACCGGGAACGGTATTATGCCGGTGGTAAAATACCGGGTGGCTTTTTCAAGCGGGAAGGTCGTCCGACAGAGAAGGAAATCCTGACCTGCCGGCTGACCGATCGTCCGATCCGGCCCCTGTTTCCCAAGGAATTCAAATACGAAACCCAGGTGATAATCACCGCTCTTTCCAGCGATGGTCAAAATTCGCCGGATACGTTAGCCGGTTTCGGCGCTTCCGCGGCTTTGATGCTATCAGATATTCCCTGGAATGGACCAATTTCCAGTGTTCGCGTGGGGCGGGTCAACGGCGAATTCATAATTAATCCGACCTTAAATCAGCTTCAGGAAAGCGATCTGGAAATTATATTGTCCGGGACGGACGAGTCGGTAATAATGGTG
>DAOWAH010000076.1 GCA_030634675.1 Fidelibacterota bacterium | reverse complement strand
TGGAATATTTAATCACGTCGGAAAATGTAATAGGGGCAGTTGAGTCCGGCCAGGTTGATTATGGAATCTTCGCCATGGAAAACGCCCAAGGTGGTGTGGTTATCGAAAGTGTGGAAGCTTTAGCCCACTACCGTTGTGAAATTGTCGAAATGTTTTATGTGGCCATCTCCCAAAGTCTGCTTGTTCGGCGAGGAGTATTTTTAGGCGATATTACCGAGATTCACTCTCATCAGCAGGCCTTGCGCCAATGCCGCAACTATCTGGCGGAACATTTCTGGACCCGTCCCCTGATTGAACAGGATGATACGGCAGAAGCGGCTCGGCGACTGAAGGAGGGTAAAATTCCTAAAACGGCTGGTGTAATCGCACCCCGGTTTTGTGCCGAACTATATGGGTTGGTCGTAATAGCTGAAAACATCCATGATCTGAAAAGTAATCTCACCCTGTTCCTGGGCATTAAAAAATTGGGAGAAGCGTAATGATGGAGAGTGTCGGGATAATTGGGTTTGGTCGTTTCGGACGCGTGCTGGCAAATATATTATCGGATGATTATCGAGTACGAACCGTGGATCCAAATCCGCAGAATGATGTTTTTGGCGTTGATTTAGTCGACTGGAATACCATTCTAAAGGAGCAGACAATCTTTGTTGCAGTACCGATTCATTCTTTCAAAGATGTAATTCGTCGATTATCAAACGACCTCACACAGGAAGTAACGCTAATTGATGTGTGTTCGGTGAAAGTATATCCGGTGACGGTAATGAAAGAACATTTATCAAACCGGGTTGGGATAATTGCGACCCACCCCTTGTTTGGTCCTGATTCAATCAACAACCCCGGAGAACTGAAAATAATGATGCACAATACACGTGATGTTTATAATCAGTATGCCCAGTGGAAAGAGTATTTTCAATCCAAAGCGATCCAGGTGGTTGAAATGTCACCGGAACAACATGACCGAACCGCAGCCAAGACCCAGGGTATCACCCATTTTATAGGACGAGTATTACGGGAAGCTGGAATCAATTCATCAGAAATTGATACACTTGGATTTCACGATCTGGTTCAGGTGATTGACCAGACCTGTAATGATAGCTGGGAATTATTTATGGATCTGCAGAACTACAATCCCTATACCCTGTCCGTAATTCAGCAGTTGGAAACATCTATTAATGTAATCCGCGGTAAAATTTTAAAGGGCGCCTGATATGCTGGTAATAATGTCCAATGAAGCGAATGACAATCAACTGCGGCGTGTTAAAGATCGGATTGGCGAAATGGGCTACGCAGCCCATAGCGTGAAATGGCACGGTCATCAGGCCTTCGGTATTACCGGAAATAAAGGAAAAGAAGACCGGATTTATCTGGAGGGTTTGCCAGGCGTTTTAAGAGTAGTGCTCCTGTCAAAACCATACAAACTGGCAAGCCGCGAAACCCAGCCTGAAAATTCCATTTATACGATCGGATCGGCTACCTTTGGCGATGGTAATGTCGTAATGATTGCCGGCCCCTGCGCGGTCGAGAGTGAGGAGCAGACTCTGCGCATAACCGACCAGGTGGCGCAGCGCGGTGCCCAGATGGTCCGCGGTGGTGCCTATAAACCGCGTACCTCACCTTACTCCTTCCAGGGATTGGGTGAAGCGGGGCTGGAAATTCTGGCCCAAGCCCGGGCAAAAACCGGTCTGCCGGTAGTCACAGAAGTGGTAGATCCGGACAAGGCGCCACTGGTAGCCCAGTACGCGGATATGCTCCAGATTGGAACGCGCAACATGCAGAATTTTGCCCTGTTGCAGGAAGTTGGACGCACTACCAAACCAGTTCTTTTGAAGCGAGGCATGAGCGCCACCCTGGAAGAAACTCTCATGTCCGCGGAATACTTGCTTTCCAATGGCTCACGGGAAGTTGTAATCTGTGAACGGGGCGTTCGTACTTTTGCCAGCCATGCCCGGAATACTCTGGATATCAGTGTGATACCGGCCCTTAAAAAAATAAGTCATTTACCAATCATCGTGGACCCCAGCCATTCCAGTGGTCACCGCTACAGTGTGATTCCCCATTCACTAGCCGGTATCGGCGCCGGCGCAGACGGTATAATCGTGGATGTGCATGACCGGCCGGAAGAGGCGCTGTGTGATGGTCCTCAGGCGCTACCACCGGACCAGTTTTCAGAATTGATGGAAGTCTCCGGTAAAGTCTGTGCGGCGCTCGGTAAAACAATCGGTACTAAAACAATCTGATTTTATGCTGATTCGCGGACCATTAACGTTTGCCGGCGATAAATCAATCTCCCACCGCACCTTAATGTTGGCCGCTCTTACTGATGGTGAATGTGTCGTGCGCAACCCCGCTCGCGGACAGGATCTGGAAGCGACCCGGCGCTGCTTAGCCGCTTGTGGGATTAAGTCGGCCTGGGAAGGGAATTCCATCAGGATAACCGGTGGCACATTGATTAATCCCACGGGAGATTTAGATTGTGGCAACTCCGGAACCACGGCCCGCTTGCTGCTGGGCTTGCTTGCTGGGCAAGAAATAACAGCCCGTTTCACCGGGGATGAGTCTTTATCCACTCGACCAATGAACCGAGTGATCGCACCCTTGACACGAATGGGCGCGGAAATAGAAAGCGCCCAGGGGCATCTACCCCTTACCCTACATTCCCGACAATTGACCGGAATCACTAATCAATCGCCAGTGGCCAGCGCCCAGGTAAAATCGGCGATACTGCTGGCAGGACTGGGAGCAAGAGGCACAACTACCGTTATTGAAAAACTACCCACCAGAGACCATACCGAAAAAATGTTGGTTGCTATAGGGGCTGAAATTGAGAGTACCGAGTCGCAGGTAACTGTGAAAAAGCTTACCGGAAACCTGCAGACATTTGAAATGATTGTGCCGGGTGATCCGTCAACAGCAGCCTTTTTTGCGGTGGCTGCGGCTGGTTTGCCAGTTTCGGAATTGATTTTAAGACAGGTATCCCTGAATCCCCGACGGATAGACCTGTACTCGGTTTTGGAGCGCATGGGGGCCAGCGTGGTCTATCAGCAAACCGATCAAATTTTAGGTGAGCCGATGGGAGACATAGAAATTAAATCGCGCCCGCTACATGGAGTAACATTAACGGCTAAAGATATTCCCGGGATGATTGACGAACTACCGGCCTTGGCCGTCTTGGCTACCCAGGCGAAAGGGATAACGGAAATCCGCGGTGCCGAGGAATTACGGGTGAAAGAGTCTGATCGAATTACTGCTCTGTGTGAAAATTTGATGCGGTTGGGTGCCAAAGTAAAAGAACATCCCGATGGAATGACCATAACAGGACCAACGCGACTGAAGGATGGATCCGTGCCTTCATTTGGTGATCATCGGATCGCCATGGCGTTTAAAATAGCCGGGCTTTTCGCCACCGGTACCGTATCAATTGATGATTCTAAGTGTATTAGAATTTCGGCACCGGAATTCGATGATTTACTAAACCAGGTTCTAAAAAAATCAACCCGATGAAGCGATTCGCTATTATCGGAAATCCGGTTGCCCACAGTCTGAGTCCCGATCTGCATAATTGGGTTTTCCAACGATTAAGTATCGATGCGGAATACCGGAGACAGCCTGTAACTGTGAATGAAATAAAAGATTTTGTATTACGGTTACGCCAGGGAAAACTAAGGGGGCTAAACGTAACGTTGCCACTCAAACAATTGGTGACAACGGAGCTGGATTGGCTGGAGTTCGAAGCGGAAAAACTGGGGGCCGTTAACTGTATATTATGGCAGGATGGAAAATTAAAAGGCTATAACACGGATATAATCGGATTTCGAAAAACATTGATGGAAGCTAAGATCAATCTGGCTCAGCGGACCTGTATTTTACTGGGTGCTGGTGGTGTGGCCCGAAGCGTACTGGCAGCAGTGATGGATGCTGACCCCGCCCGAATTGTGATCATCAACCGGACACCGAGTCACGCATATAATTTGGTGAACTGGGCTATGGCGATCAACAACGCAATCGAAATAACCACAGCAACATTGATGGAGGCTGAATCAGTCTTCACATCGGATGCCGTGATTATTAACTGTACCCCCGTGGGCATGTACCCGAAAGTTGATACCTCGCCCCTGCCTGAACATTATTTGCAGCAGGGACAAATTTTAATTGATACCATTTATACGCCCCCACTTACTCGGTTTTTGGCGTTGGGAAAAAACCGGGGTGCCCAAGTTATTGGTGGACTGGACATGTTTATTGAACAGGCTCTGGCATCGTTGGATATCTGGTTTGATCGCAGAATTTCTGATGAGGTCCAACGGACTGAACTAAAGAATTATTTAATCGAAATAACAAATCAAAGATCATGAAAAAACTGAAATTTTTAACTGCCGGGGAATCCCACGGTAAAGGTCTCATTGGTATCCTGGAAGGATTACCGGCCGGACTGGAAATCGAGGAAAAATATATCAATCAGCAACTGGCCCGACGCCAGCGGGGTCATGGCCGCGGGAAACGCATGGAGATTGAGCATGACCAGGCTGGGATTTACAGCGGCGTGCGTTTTGGTAAGACACTTGGATCACCGATTGCTCTGATCGTGAAAAACCGGGATTGGGAAAACTGGTCCCGCAAGATGGCGGTGGATGGCACGGGTATAAATGTTAAAAAGGTAACTTTACCGCGCCCCGGTCACGCTGATCTGGCTGGTGTTCAAAAATTTGATTTCGATGACATTCGTAATGTACTGGAGCGTTCATCTGCCCGGGAAACGGCCATACGGGTTGCCTTAGGATCCCTGGCCCGGAAACTGCTTGGTGAAGTGAATATTGCTGTGGGCAGCCGGGTTATCCAGATTCACCAGGCTAAAGATGAATCGCAACCGGTAGAACCGCTCAATTTGAAAAAATTAACCAAACAAGTTGATTTATCACCAGTGCGTTGCCTTGATAAAACAGCGGAAAAGGCTATGTTGGCAGCTATCGATAATGCCAAATCGGCGGGTGATTCGGTGGGCGGGGTGTTTGAAGTACTGGCAACCGGCTTGCCCTATGGATTGGGTAGTTATACCCATTGGGATACGAAACTTACCACTCGTCTTTCGGCAGCGATTATGTCCATTAACGCTATCAAAGGAGTTGAGATTGGCCGTGGATTTGCCTCAGCCGAATCAATGGGAAGTCAGACCCATGATGAAATAACATGGGATGAAACCACCTACCAACGCGCTACCAATAATGCCGGCGGTCTGGAAGGTGGGATGACCAATGCCCAACCATTGGTTTTACGAGCGGTGATGAAACCCATTCCGACCCTAATGAAGCCGCTGCGGTCGGTGGATATGCAAACTAAAGTTGATCAGTTGGCGCATAAAGAGCGGACAGATGTCTGTGCCGTACCGGCCGCATCAATCGTTGCTGAAAGTATGGTCTGTTTGATTCTGGCCGATGCCCTGCTGGAGAAATTCGGCGGTGATACCGTCGATCAGTTAAAAGACCATATGAAAATGAGCGCTCGTTATTAGCCTGCCTACATCATGAACAGCTTTGCTGACACCAACATTTTTCTGATCGGCATGATGGGCAGTGGTAAATCTACCGTTGGACGTCTACTGGCGAAAAAACTTTCGCTGAAGTTTGTTGATCTGGATCAAGAGATTGAAGCGGGTGAAGGTCTGACTATCGCTGATATTTTCAGTAAAAATGGTGCTGAGCGGTTCAGACAACTGGAGTGTGAATATTTGGAAAATGTCATTCGGCAATCCGGACAAGTTATTGCTACGGGAGGCGGTATCATTCTGGATCACGATAATCGGCAACGGATCATGTCAAGTGGAATTGCAATATTATTACGCTGCCAGATCAATACACTGGCCGAACGTTTGAAGAATATCCATGACCGACCTTTATTAGGCAAGGATGGTTCAACACTCCGTACGCTGGAAAAAATATGGACAGAACGTCAGGAATTCTATTATTCAACAGCCCGGATTATTCTTGATAACGATTTGATGAAACCAGCAACTGCAGTTAACAAAATTATTAAACAGATCAAAGGACCCCATGGAAACAATCAAGGTTAATCTGGCCCATCGCGGTTACCCGATTTGGATTGACTGGCAGTTGTTGGACCGGCTGCCGGAGTTATTGGTGGCCAACTGGCAAAGCAAACAAGTAGTTGTTATCACTCAAGCCTTGCTGGTTGAGCAGTATGGCCGGAAATTGACCGGAGCTTTGAGTAAGAAAGGTTTTAATGCAACGCTGCTGTTGTTGCCTGCTGGTGAAGAAGCTAAAGCCCTGGTTCAGGTTGAAAATTTATACCGGCAATTAATAGACTTAAGCTGCGATAAAGAAACTCTGTTGCTGGCTTTGGGCGGTGGCACCGTGGGCGATGTAACCGGGTTTGTCGCTGCTACTTTTCTGCGTGGAATCGCTTATTTACAGGTACCAACAACCCTGCTGGCTATGGTGGACTCAGCTATCGGTGGTAAAACCGGTGTTAATTTGCCCCACGGTAAAAACCAGGTTGGCTCGATTTACCAGCCACAGGCGGTTGCTGTAGATCCGGCTGTTTTGGTAACCCTGCCACGCCGAGAAGTAGTGTCTGGCCTGGCGGAGGTGTTGAAATACGGTGCAATCTGGGACTGGGAATTCTGGCAGGAATTAACGGAGAATCTGGAAGCCCTGATGATCGTGGAGACAACGGCCATTTTTCGAGCTATTATGAAGTCCTGCGCTATCAAAGCCGGTATTGTAGTACGAGATGAACATGAGCAAGACCTCCGAAGAATTTTGAATTTTGGGCATACGGTGGGCCATGCTTTAGAAAACTTATCCGGCTATGGCCAACTTACCCACGGCGAGGCAGTGGCTTTGGGCATGCTTTGTGCCGGAGAAATTTCCCACCGGCGCGGTTTTATAAATGATAATGACTGGCGATCTTTAAGCACGGCGCTCAGGCGCTTGCCCCTACCGGCTTTACCAAATGTTACGGGCAGCAAGGTGTTAGAGGTGATTCGACGCGATAAAATAGTTCGCTCGGGCCGGCTGCATTTTGTTTTGCTGGAAGGTCTCGGCAAGGCCGTTATCGTCGACGATGTGACCGATGAAGAAATTATTCATTCCCTGGAGGTTTTATGAACATATTGGTGATCAACGGACCGAATCTCAATCTGCTGGGAATCCGTGAGACCGAAATCTATGGCAATGAGACCCTGGATGAGATAATGAGTTGGTTGGCGGACCAG
>DAOWAH010000195.1 GCA_030634675.1 Fidelibacterota bacterium | reverse complement strand
TCATAAAGCGGCCTACGATCCGCTTATAGACGTGTTTACAAATGATCTGAAATTCGAGGTAGCGTTATCGTTGACCCATGAAGTAAAACGATCCTATGGTTTCCTGGATCGGCAACAATCAGATATCTATTTAAACCAGTTACAAGAAGATGGTTACCGCATATCCGATGAAAACGAACAGTTTGACATCGTAGTTGTTCCTGATGTAGTGGATGAATCCAAATTCGGAAAAACCTTATTATGTCTGATCTATCATGGAATTACATTCACCAAAACAGTCACTTTTCGAGAACTGAATAAACATCGTGATCAGCGTTATATGATATTTGCGGAAGGGGATTTTTCCGTAGCGCAACTTCAGAAATCCGGCTGTCTGGGAAAGTCTGAAATCCATAAAGTCGGTTATCCCAAAATGGATCCTTATTTTAAAGAAGGGCAATTTGATCGAGAACAAATTCTGATGTCTCTGGGGTTGGACCCTGATAAAAAAACGGTAGTATTTGCGCCAACCTATAAACCCACCTGCCTCTACGATATTAAGGATACGATTTTTAAAGCTACTAAAGAATATAATTTAATAATCAAACTCCATCATTATGCCTGGTCGGGGAAATATGCCCGACATAGTCAACACCGTATTTTTGAACGTCGTTTACCGAAGTATCCACACGCAGTTCTTATTCCACAAGCAACATATAATATTCTGCCACTGCTGTATATTGCCGACACGTTGATTTCCGAAGCATCGGGAGCAATCACGGAGTTCCTGGCAACCGGTAAAATCGGAATTATTTACGATTTGGATCACGATAAATTAAGGCATTCGGATGGTGAACACTTGCTGACCAATGATAATCGGGAATTTCTCAGCAATTCCTTTGTACACGTAAGCAGTCCCGAAGAATTGCAATCAGGAATTGCCAAAGCGCTGAATCCCGACCGCACTATGCAGGAGGCCGCCAAAAGAGATCGAGATCATTATTTTTATAAATTGGATGGTCGGGCTGCCGAACGCACTAAAACGGAAATTGAGCGATTGTATTTCGAGGGAACTCATTTTAATCCTGTTGATTGACAATTGCCTACGATAAATCCATTTCGTGGTTGGCTTTATAACCAATCAAAGTTGCCCGATCTGTCAAAGGTTATTACACCACCTTACGACAATATATCCCCAATTGATCAAAATAAATTTTACGCGACTTCAGACTACAATTATGTGCGGCTGATCCTAAATGGTGCCCCGGGTGATAGTCGTTACAGCGTTGCAGCTGAAACATTAGCAACCTGGCAGTCCAATCAGATTCTAATACAGGATAAACAACCAGCCATCTATTTACTAACCCAATCTTTTCACCAAAGCGGTCGGTTAATTACCAGAACCGGAATAATCGCGACCCTCAAACTGGAAGATCTTGGTTCTGGCATCCTACCCCACGAGCGAACCTTCCCGACACATATCAAAGACCGCTACCAATTGATGGAAACCACCCATGCCAATCTGGGACAGATTTTCATGTGCTACCGCGACCAGGATAATGTGGCGGAGTCAATCGGCCGAACGATAATGATCGACAAACCATTCATCGATTTTGAATTGGATGACATCCGGTTTCGCCTGTGGCGGATTATCGACCATGGCCTAATCGACTTGATTCAGAAAACTGTCGCCCAGGGACCGGCTATCATCGCCGACGGACACCATCGCTATAAGACAGCCCTGGAATTTCACCGGGAGCACACCGAAATGCCCGGCGCCGACCAGGTAATGGTAAGCTTGGTAAACAGCTACGATTCCGGCCTGGAAATACTGCCGATCCACCGCCTAGTCTGCAGGGTGAAAATATCAACGGTCGATTTACTGACCCAGCTGAAAAAACAATTCCTGATTTCAACCCGCGAAAGTCTTGCGGACCTACTGAAGGCGGTTTACGAACCAGCCCAGCCCGCTGTTAACCGGCTGGGACTGCATGATTGCCGCTCGTCCGCGAATCTGCTACTGGAATGTCAACCAGCCCAGGCAACTCCCGATGCGGCCATCCTGGACCAAACAATCCTGAAAGACATCATTGGAATCGATACCGATCGGCAGGAAGATCCCGGACAGGTAACTTATCGGCGTGGTGCGGGTATTCTGGAACATATTTCCGGTAACATTAAAAACTATGATTTGATTGGTTTCCTGCAACCTCCTTCCGTTGAGCAGGTATTTAGCAGCGCTGAACAAGGCCGGATTATGCCACCGAAAACAACCTTCTTTTTCCCCAAAGTGTACTCAGGTTTAATCACACGTCAATTCTGATAGTTTAAAATTGTATCTGCTTTTACTCGCATACTATTTATTTACACGTTTAAATTTTTACATCGAAAGCATACTGATAATGCACAGATTGTTGAATTTTAATTGCAGTAATTGGGCGGCTTTTTATAAAATACGGAGCCGGTGATGTCTATCTTAAAACTTATTGCATTCCAATATTTCCAAACTTCACACCAGTTATGAATACCACACTGACCACATCGTTTCGGATAGTAACTGGTAATAACCAATTCTCGTAAAGGAGTAACCCATGAGCGTTGATCTGAAACTTGAAAATCTGGAGCAACTGTTTCCGGAAAATTTCTCACAGGAACAAATCGCGAAAGCTAAAACCGTATTTCTTAAAAGTCTGGCCTTAAGCGCCCATAAATTTTATGGCGGCAAGATGCAGACAGTACCAAAAGCCGGCGTGTTCGGATTTAACTGGTTCAACGTCTGGTATACCCCAGGCGTGTCCATGATTTCCACCACTATCCGTGACGACAACGATACCAGTTTCGATTTATCCAACCGGGGTAATCTGGTGGCAGTGGTCAGCGATTCCACCCGTGTCCTCGGCGACGGCGATTGTACTCCTCCTGGCGGTCTCGGTGTAATGGAAGGCAAAGCCTTCTTGATGAAATACCTTGGCGGCGTGGATGCCACAGCCCTCTGTATAAATAGCCGTAATGAAAAAGGTGAAACCGATCCGGATATTATCATTGATTTCGTGAAGCGGTTACAACCCAGTTTCGGTGCTATCAATCTCGAGGATATTTCCCAGCCAAATTGCTACAAAGTGTTAGACACACTACGTGAAGAATGCGATATCCCCGTCTGGCATGATGATGCCCAGGGTACCGGTTCGGTCACCTTGGCTGGCTTGATCAATGCCCTGAAGGTAACGGGTAAGGAAATGGATAATGTACGAATCGTAATGTTTGGTGCCGGAGCATCCAATACCACTATTGCCCGCTTACTAATGAAAGCCGGAGCCGATCCACAAAAAATGGTTCTGTTCGATTCCAAAGGATCACTCCACACCAGCCGTGATGACATTAAAGCCGATCCGCGTTTTTACCGGAAATGGGAATTGTGCCAGGCTACCAATCCGGAGAATTTCCCCGATATGGCCACCGCCTGCAAAGGCGCCGATGTACTGATTGCCCTTTCCAAACCAGGTCCCGATACGGTAAAACCGGAGTGGGTCAGCGCCATGGCGGAAAAATCGATTGTATTTGTCTGCGCCAACCCAATACCGGAAATCTATCCCTATGCTGCCAAGGAAGCGGGAGCATTTATTGTTGCAACCGGTCGCGGTGATTTTCCCAACCAGGTCAATAATTCAATGGGCTTCCCGGCTATTCTAAAAGGCGCCTTAATGGTTCGGGCTCGCAAGATCACCGATGAAATGGCAATAACCGCCGCCCGGTCATTGGCACGGTTTGCAGAAGATAAAGGCATTCATCCCGAATATATTACCGCCACCATGGATGAGGCCGGTGTTTTCCCGTATGAAGCCGCTGATGTAGCCATGCAGGCTATCAAAGATGGTGTCGCCCGGATAGAAATGACTCGGGAAGAAGCCTATGCGATGGCTCAACGTGATATCACCTACGCCCGCAGCCTGACCGATAATCTGCTGGCCAACGGCTTCATCAAAGAACCACCGGTCGAATTGATTGAAGAAGCGGTGAAATTCGCTATCAAGGAAGTCGGCTGACTTTATTTGAACTGTAAATCATTGTCAAGCGGGATGCCACAAGGGTCCCGCTTTTTTATATAGAGTCGTAATTAATATTGAAGTGTTACGGCATTCGGGAGATTATTGTATTTCGGAAGTCACTCAAAATTTGTCACAACCAGATCACCAGTGACTAATTCCGGGTAACGG
>DAOWAH010000048.1 GCA_030634675.1 Fidelibacterota bacterium | reverse complement strand
GTATTGGGCATCACGCACACCCTGGTGAAACCACCGGCCAGGGCGGCTCGGCTGCCGGATGCCAAAGTTTCCTTATCTTCGCGACCTGGTTCCCTAAAATGAACGTGCAGATCGCAAAAACCGGCTGTAATTATTAGACCACTACAATCTATTTTGGTGTAATCGTCATTTGGTTCCACCGAACCAATTTCAGCAATTTTACCGTCGATGATCAGCACATCCCCGGTAAACGAACGCTGTGTTTTGGGGTCCAGTATCGTACCACCGTGCAGTAATAATTTTTCCGGTAATGGTTTGATATCCATTCTATTCCTCAATTACAATTATTTCGGTTGCTCAATTTTACCGCCCAGCAGCAGAAACAGGATCGACATCCGGGAAGCAACGCCATTCAAAACCTGATCCAGGATAATAGCCTGATCGCTATCAGCCACACTACTGTCGATCTCAACGCCCCGGTTCATTGGTCCGGGATGCATGATCACCATTTCTTTTTTATGCTTTGCCAACCTCTCGGTAGTAATACCAAACAGACGGCGATATTCACGAATGGAAGGGATTAAACCAATTCCCATGCGTTCACGCTGGATACGCAAAATATTGACCGCATCAGCCCATTCCAGGACTTCATCAATATTATGATTCACAGTCACCCCCAGATCGGTAACGAAAGGCGGAATCAGATTGGCAGGACCACAAAGGGTCACCTCAGCCCCCATTGTAATCAGACCATAAATATTACTGAGAGCCACCCGACCGTGCCGGATATCACCAATGATGCCGACCTTCAAACCCTTTATTCTGCCAAATTTTTCCTGTAGGCTCATCATATCCAAGATGGCCTGGGTCGGATGTTCGTGGGTCCCGTCACCGGCATTGATGATGATTGCATCGACGAATTTGGTCAGGTGCCAGGGTGCGCCGGGCGCGGGGTGACGCATCACAACCGCATCGATTTTCATGGCTTCGATATTCTGAGCCGTATCCTTGAAGGACTCCCCTTTTTTCAGACTGGACGAGGACGCGGCGAAATTTACCGTGTCGGCACTGAGTCGTTTCTGGGCCAGTTCAAAACTGATGCGAGTGCGGGTGGAATTTTCGAAAAACAGGTTGACTACCGTTTTTCCCTGTAAAGCCGGAACTTTTTTCACCGGTCGATCCAGCACTTCACGAAAACTGAAGGCCGTGTCCAGAATGGTTTGAATATCTTCCCGGGGATAGTTTTCCAAGCCCAATAGGTGGCGGTTCTGCAGCATTAGCTTTCTTCCTGGTAACTGTTCAAAATAACGGTTTCTGCTCCATCGGTTTCCTGAAGTTTCACCTTGACATGCTCTCCTTCGTGGGTGGGGATATTTTTACCGACGTAATCAGCTTTAATCGGCAATTCCCGGTGTCCCCGATCCACCAGTACGGCCAACTGCACGGCCGCCGGCCGGCCGAAGGAAACAAGTAATTCCAAAGCCGCCCTGATGGTGCGGCCGGTGTACAATACATCGTCGATGAGGATCACAATTTTGCCATCGATTGAAAAGGGAATATCGCTAGCCTTCACCTGGGGTACAATCAACCGGGTACGAAAATCATCGCGGTGGAAAGTAATATCCACTGAACCAAGCGGTATATCCGTTTTGGTTTGTTCAGTCAACAAGGCGTGCAGGCGCTGTGAAAGTGGTTCACCCCGGGATTGAATGCCGATCAGCACCAGAGAATCGGGGTCCGGGTTGCGCTCGAGAATCTCATATGCCAGGCGGGTCAGGGAGCGTTTTATATCACTGGCGGTCATTACCGGCCGTTGCTTTACCATCATTGACAGTCCTTTCATAAAAAAACCTCCGGGCAGAATCCCGACCAATTTGGTCGGACTGACCGAAGGCTCAGTCTCTGCCCTTTCCATCTCACCGGATTGGTTTAAAGGGTTAATTAACGGCTGAAATTAAGTCTATAATAAATTAATTGCACCCGGTTATTGCCGGAATATTATCAACCAGTATAATTCGTCAATGGAACCCCACGGCTTCAGCTACAAAGGCAGACAACTGTAGTTTTCTGCGTAGATGCTATCTACTTTTGTTTTGTTATACGTTATTGATGAATGATGAAACTACCAACACTGCAAAGCTAACATAGATTTCTCATCCGCCAGCCGGCGGAATCGAAATGACTTGCGACTTATTTCATCTATCACTGACTACTGGTCACTTATTTTAGTAAAATCATCTTCCGAATCGCCGAATGGTCATTTGTCTCAATTGCATAAAAATACATCCCAGCGCTGACTAACTGACCGGAATTGTTACGGCCGTTCCACCTGATTGATTTATACCCGGCTTCCTGGAATTTATCAGTCAGTTGTATAACCTGACGGCCCAGGATATCGTAGATGATCAGGTTGACATTACCATCTTCCGGTAAATCATATTCGATTGTGGTTAATGGATTGAAGGGATTAGGATAGTTTTGATGAAGGGCGAACTGGTCTGGTACGGCAATTAATTCAATGTCCTGACTACCCTGGCCGACTAACTCCTTGGTCCCAGAGTAAAGAGTGTAATAAACCGTCAGAGTAGAATTATCGCGGGTTAGTGCTTTGGTGTTCAGTGTGACCGATTTCGCTGATGATTTTGAAATATAAGCGTATTCTACCAACAACTGGTTACTCTCAACGTCTTTGTCTTTCAAAAGGATTCTATCGGTCGTACCATCCTCGGTTGAGCAATTAATATCGGTTGTCATGCCCTGGTACTGGATTACTATCTGTCCAGCCTCGGCCTGTCCCGGTAAGCTAAGAATTAGCTGACTGCCCTGCTGCTCAATTATCGGTTGTTCACCAAATGAACCAACTGAGGCCAACATCGCCGGTGCCTGCGTTTTATGCGACCAGTTCCACATGCGCGTAAAGGCCATTACATCACGGATATTGAAAAGGCTGTCAGGTATTAACCTGAAATAGGGGACATTCCCGGTTAGCGGACCCAATTCATTGGTTTGTTGCGTAACTGGGTCAACCAGTTCAGCACTGGACCAGTCACTGGCAAATTCTGCCAAGTCCAATACATCAATTGTCCAATCCAAATTGAAGTCGGCCAACCAAGGTAAGTAATATTTATATGTGACCGAATCGCCAGTCAGACCTGCATAATCTATATAATCATAAAAGGAAAACGTTACAGTGTCGGCAAATGCTACTTCATTTTCCATAGTAAGTTCAACTCGAGGTGGTGAGACAAAATAGGTACTGCTAAGTACACAGCAGTGCTGCATGTTGTTCGTTCCTGCAACCCACCAATATTCATCTAACGGTTCTGATAGATAAAGCGTAATTGTAATATCTTCCATATCAGGAATTAATGTAAAAGGATCTGGGAATACCGAGATTACCGTTGGTGGACCTGCATATTTATCAATAATAAAACCGTTACTGCTAATTGGATCTGAAATATTGCCAACATTATCAACGGCCTTAACGGATAAGAAATATTCTTCGCCGTGCGTTAAGGAGAGATTCAGTATTTCAACTGTTGTGAAAGGAGTATTCGTATATGAGACAACATCAGCTAAAATTTGTTGCATTCCCAGGCCAAATTGATAATATGAAATTCCACTGAGTTCATCACTAAAGTCGATCCAATTTCCGATGACGGTTGAATCTGAATTTTAATAGGCTATATCAGCACTACTACCATCGTTTACAATACCATTTTCAGGGGCGGTGACATCTGGAATAATCCCCTCTACTGGAATCAGCGATGACATATTACCCGCTATATCATACGCTCTAAAGGAGCCATAATATGATGAACCTTCGATCATGGTTAAATCAATAAAATCAATTAAGCCAACGCTATCATTGATTATGTACTCACCAGTAGCCCACGCTGCGATGTCTGAATAACCAGCAGCTGAACCTAATGCAAATTGACAATCTTTGAAACCGCTTAGTTCATCATAAAGTACTGAAACCGAAACTCTTAAACTATCAGTTGATCCACAATAATCTGAACTTTCATCATAGCCACCAATATTTAACCAACTAACAATTGGTGCTACAATATCCATTGTAACCCCGTCTGAACTGTAAATAGTGGACATATTTCCAATTTGATCAAAAGCACGTATATTGAGATAATACATATCCCCATGAGCAAGTAAACCTGCATTATCCGATGTAAGAGATGTATCCTGAGTATTTGAAGTCCAGTCTTTTATATCCGTTATACCAGCCTCCGTACCAATAGAATACTCATAATAATCCAGACCAATTCCATCATCAAAAAACTGTTGCCAATGACCACTCAAGGTGATTAGATCATTTGACCAATCTACCTCTGAATCCAGTCCATCGTAGACTAATCCTCCTTTCGGACCTGAAATATCAATGGTCAGACCATCCGTGGAAGCCACCGCAGATTGATTACCCCCCCGGTCAACTGCGCGCACAGAGGCATAATAAGTTATCCCGTCACTTAAACTAATCCCGGCGAGGCCGTAAACAGTATCGGTCAATGCGCCTCCCCACGGCCAGATATTACTACTGCCAGGGCTGGTGCCAACGGCTAACTCATAATGATCGATACCGCTATGTTCGTCATGGAAACCGGTCCAGTTAAAAACCACACTATCGGTGGCGGCATAGTATTCACCCGTGCCATTCAGATCATCGAACACTTGCCCGGCAACCGGAGCAACACCATCAATGGTAACACCGTCAGTAGACACAGTATTTGACCAGTTCCCTGCTTCATCCACTGCCCTGACACTGGCATAATAGGTATCACCAACAGTGAGATTCAAACCGTTAATCGTAACTGAGGTAACTGTGCCATTATCAGTCCAATTGAAAGTATTTGAATCACCAGCTGTACTACCGAGACAATATTGATAATTAGCGATTACTCGTGAGTCACTGCCGGTCCAGTAAATTGAATATTCGCTGGTGCTGCCCTGCCAGTCGATATCACCACCGGCATCACCATCCCAGAGCTCGCCAATCATCGGATCGATCAGATCAACCAGAATACCATCGGTAGTTATCGTATCGGACATCTGATTATGAATATCGGTACCGCGCAGGCTGATATAGTAGATTGTGCCACTGGTCAAATTTAATCCCGTTAAAACCGCAAATGTGTCGGTCCCGGTGATTGACCAATCCCGGAATTCAGTGATAGCACTATCGCCAATTCCGATGGCACATTCATAGGTAATTGTACTGTCGTCAATAAAAGGATCCCAGTTAGCGCTGAGCACAGTAGCTGAATTTGTCCAGTTCAAATCATCACCAAGACCATCGCGAATTGATTGAGCTAAAGGAAGTTGACTCGGTAAAGGATTCTCATAGGCCCCTATATCCGGGTTTGAGCCTGGGGGATTGGGTCGTGGATTGCCCTCAATATCGGTTGATGGTGAAAAATACCAAATGCCTCCCAGTTTTATCGAATCAATACCACTTGCAATACTTGGGCTGAAATTGGAGAGTTGAAAATCACCATTGACGGGATTAACAAATTGCGGATCAATATCCAAATTCCCATCAAGCAGCACTATTTTACCGAAAGTGTTGGTAACAACGCTATTTGCACCACCTTTAATAATGGAATGAGTAATTGTTACAGTATTTGTGTCAGCAAGCCAATTTGCGAAATATATCTCCTGCGGAGAATTATTCCACAATATGGAGTTAATGATTGTCCCACCGCCATTGTATAGCCCTCCTCCGTCATTAGCGGAATTTCCACTAACTGTTACATTCATTAAACTAAAGCCAACTAAATTCCCTGAAATTCCTCCTCCTCCATCGGCTGTATTACCGCTTATTTCCACATTGACTAATTTAGAGGTGCTACCAAGGAAAATACCCCCACCGGTACCAGTTGTCGTGTTACCCCTGATCTTTACATCTGTAAGCAGCATCTTTGAATTGCCATTATCGTAAATACCACCCCCGTCGTCAACTCCTGTATTATTGGCAACGGTTGCCTTGGTTAAACTCATATGGGAACTTGCATAACAGTAAATACCGCCACCTAAATTATTAGCCGTGTTTTCAATTACAACCACATGTTCCACGCTGGGACTCGAAGCATTATAGCAAAAAATCCCACCTCCATTGTCAGCGAGACCATCTGTTAGTGTGAAACCAATAAGTTTAGCTTCTGAAGTTTCTCCATTCTCAAATGTCACCACACTCCCATTATGATTCCCATCAATAATCGTTGATGAGATATATGAGGTGTCCCCCAGAACCAAGAACAAAGAACCAAGAACAATGTTTTTCCCATTAAAATTGATATTCTCAACATAGGTGCCGGGGTGGACTAGGACGGTGTCGCCATCCCACGCCCAGTCAATTGCGGATTGGATATGCTTGAAGGGGGCTGAGTCAAGACCAACGGAACCGGTGTCATTACCTGTGATGTTGACATGGATCAGAGTATTGTGCAACGGCTCGGCCAACGGATTTTCATAGGCTCCCATATCAGGACTTGAGCCAGGTGGGTTTGGGCGAAGGGTCCCTGCATAATCATTTGTTTGGGAATGATACCAAACATTATCGATCTGCACTGAATCAATACCGGCACCAATGCATGGTGAATAATTATCTAAATGATAATCTCCATTCTCTAAATCTATGAATCGAGGTGATTGATCAAGATTTCCATCCAACCAGTTGAGAGTCATATTATCGAAACTTTCAATCCCTTCCTGACCGTTTTGGATATTAGAGTTTGATATATTTACCGTAGATACGCCAACCAAATCATCTCCCCACATAGGTGTGGGTCCCATTATTTCATAGCCATCATTTGAAAAAACAGAATTAATAATATTTATGTTTCCTTCTGTTGGCCAAATACCGCTGGAATTATTTACACAAGTAATATTTTGAAATGTTACATCAGAACTAATCTGGATCCAATATAATGGCAATCCCCCTGAGTTGTTGTCAATAATACTATTAATATATTTAACTGTATTTTCGCCAGAGTCCCAGATGATAGCACCACTTGGACTTTTATTATTTGAAATCCTTGAGTCTATTATATTAAGGTTGCAACTAGACATGTGTATCACACTAAACTCTGAACTCAAATTATCCCGAATGATGGAGTTCAATATTATAATATCTGCGGCATTTAATAGTAATCCTGCACCCGTAGAAAGATGATCAGGATCACTCGCCTCAGTATTGGTATTATCCTCAATAATTAACCATTTTAAGGTGACTTGTAAAAAATTCTTCCCCGGGCCAATTATTTTGATGCCGCCACCGCCGGGATTTTCATTGATACTATATTCCCAGGGTTTTGATTTACCATTTCTGATAGTAAAACCAATTAATCCTGCAGTTCCCCAACCATCATAATTCATGATCACTACACTATCAAATTGATTCCCGTCAATTATTGTTCTAGAAATGTGGCTCGTATCTGCATCCAATAGAATTTCTGATCCAACCACAATGCTTTTCCCATTGAAAATAATATTCTCTACATATGTCCCTTCATAAACCAGTAAAGTATCTCCATCAACAGCTGCATTAATACCAGCCTGGATGGTAGTGTAGTCGCCAGTACCGTCTTTTTTAACAATCTTAAGTACTTTCCAAGGTGTAACGGTGATCTCAATGGAATATTTACTCTCGTTCCCGTCCGTATCTACCGCGGTTATTCTGTAATAATAGGTAGTTCCATTCGTTAGGCTTGTTATCGTCTTGGTCGTGTCGTCAATGCTGGTCGTGGAATCGACTTTTGTGGTGGGGCTGGTCGATATTCCTCCATATATAATATACTTGGCAAAATCACTTTCTGTATTTTGATTCCATATTAAACTAACTGCTTCATTCCTGGGTATGGCAGTAAGACCAGTGGGCACAGAAGTTGGAACAACTCTTACAGAAAGTGAATTCTCATAAACACCAATGTCCGGCGTAGAGCCCGCTGGGTTGGGACGAGGATTACCTTCAATATCATTCAGTGGAGAATGGTACCAGACATTATTAATCTGGATAGAATCAATGCCGGCACCAATCAAGGAACTATACTTGGATAAATGGTAATCGTTCGCTGATAAATCAACAAAATCAGGGTCTAAATTCTGATTTCCCTCCAACCAATTGAGAGTCATATTATCAAAACTTTCAATCCCTTCTTGACCGTTTTGGATATTAGAATTTGATATATTTACTGTAGATACACCAATAAAGTCCTCCCAACCATTGGGGGGTCCCATTATCTCATAGCCATCATTGGAAAATACGGAATTAATAATATTTACATTTCCATTCATTGGCCAAATACCACCGGAATTATTTACACAAGTAACATTTTGAAATGTTATATCCGATTGACCATATACAAAATAAAAGGGGTTATCCCCAAAATTGTGGTCAATAACAACATTAATAAAATTAACAGTATTATTTCCATCATCCAAAATGCCACAATGTGTAGCCCCATTATTAGTTATTCTGGAGTTAATAATACTAAGGTTGCAATCACGTGGACTAAATATATCCGTCCCCGAAATCGAGTGATCCTGAATAATTGAGTTCAATATTGTAATATCTGCGCTATTCATTAATAATCCCGCGCCCCTAAAATCGGTATGTTCCGGATCAGTCGGATCAGATAGTGAATTATTCTCAATAATTAACCATTTTAAGGTGACTTGTAAAAAATTCTTCCCCGGGCCAATTATTTTGATGCCACCACCGCCGGGATTTTCATTGGAACCAGATTCCCAGGGTTTTGCTTTACCATTTCTGATAGTGAAACCAATTAATCCTGCAGTTCCCAAACCATCATAATTCATGATCACTACACTATCATATAGATTCCCATCAATAATTGTATTAGAAATATGGCTCGTATCAGCATCCAAAAGAATTTCTGATCCAACAACAATGCTTTTCTCATTGAAATTAATATTTTCTACATATGTACCTTCATGAACCAGGATAGTATCTCCATCCACAGCTGCATCAATCGCTGATTGAATATGTCTAAATGGAGCGGTTTCCAAACCAACTGATCCTGTATCATTACCAGTTGTGG
>DAOWAH010000014.1 GCA_030634675.1 Fidelibacterota bacterium | reverse complement strand
TGGGATGGCCATAGTTATTCCAGTGGTGTATATTTTGTCACTATTCAGGCTCAGGTTGATGAATTTCTGCCGGTGACCTTCAGCCGCAAAATGATCTATTTGAAATAGGGCTAATTCCCGTTTCAGCGGCTGGTTGCATTCTCTGCTGACAAAACTTGACTTATATTATCAAGATACCTCATTTTCAGGCATGCTTCGTTACCTATCTGCGCTCGTCCTGTTGCTTGTTTTAAGCGGTTGTTCCACACACCCGACTATACCGACTACCAGATTACACAAGGGGGACTCGGTCACAGGCTATGCTTTTTCGATTGAAAATGTGTTTCCCTATTACTGGTATCAAAGAGGTTTATCCGATTATACCAGTATTGGTCTGCGGTTAGGTCTACCGATCTATGGTACAGGAATCGACTGGAGCCGAATCCTGTTTGAACGGGAAAATCGCTGGGACATGTTGAATATCAGTTGGTCGTTAAACCATAATCCCAATATTGATTTTACCTATTATAAGGTTCGCTCGCGAGTTGCTCCCAATGGGAAGTCCACCACTTTCTGGATTGGTTTTCGAGGTATGTATATTCCCATGGGAATCAGTGATAATACCAGTTCCCGGATCGGTCTGGTGCTGGGGACCACCATCGGAACCCGCGTCGCGGTTGAGCTGGGCTATTGTCACGATTTTGCATCAATGCCGTTATTAAAAGTTTTTTCCTTTAATTGGGATCATGATAGCGCCGAAAATGCTGCCAGTTACGGTGACAAACCTCATATCTCTCCTTCGGGCATGCCATCGGAATACTCGCGCTTAACTGGCTTGACCCTGAAAGTTTCATTACAAATTCCCAAGAAAAACAAAGTTTCCAGTACAAAATAATTATTTAATGGTTTCCAGCGATCGCAAGACCATTCTGCGTCAGATTCCTTATGGTTTGTATATTATGACTGCCCGTCTAGCCGGTAATCCGATCGCAACGGTAGTATCATTTGTCTCTCAGACATCATTGAAACCACCACTGATCATGACCGCGCTTAAGGTGAATTCGACAATTTATCAAGCCGTAACTGAGCAGCGCTGCTATGCTCTGCATTTTATTGATCGCGACCGTAAGCATATGGTTGCGGATTTTTTCAAATTAAAAACATTTAATGCTCATCAAATCAATGGCTACTATTATGAAAACAGTGCCTACGATTTGCCGTTGCTTCGTGACAGCCCAATGATAATCGAAGCTGAACTGCGAGAAATTATTGAAATTGGCGACCATCATCCTGTTATTAGCGAAATAGTTACCACCCACTTTCGCCGTGATACGGAAATACTAACTATGGAACATACCAACTGGCATTATGGGGGATAAACCATGCTGACCTTGATTGAAAAGATTCTGTTTTTTGTTGTCTTAATTGGAGTAGGTTACCTTACTTGGTGCAACTTTGGAAACATGTTCAAAGCCATTGCCCGAGGACCAGAACCGCTGCGCTGGAATAAATTTTTTCCACAACTAGGGGTAGGGATCTACACTCTAATAGTACAACCGGTGTTGTGGCGCAAGCGACCATTGACAAGCCTGATTCACGCCATTGTGGCCTGGGGCTTTACACTGTATATCCTGGTCAATTTCTTCGATGTGATCTATGGTTTCATCCCGGGATTCAAATTTTTTCCTGGTACCTGGCTAGGGAATGGCTATGAACTTTTCGTTGATATTTTCAGTCTGTTAACCCTGCTGGGCGTAGCCTTTTTCCTGCTGCGGCGCTTCATATTTAATTCACCGGCGCTGGTGATTGCCGAACGGGTACAGGTTCTACCAGAGGTACGAAAAGGAATGCGTAGGGATTCGGCCATTGTAGGGTTCTTTATCGTATTGCATGTTGGTTTTCGTTTATTGGGAGCTTCTTTCGAAGTGGCAGCTCATGGTAGCAGATTTTGGCAACCGGTAGCTTCGACGATTGGTGAATTGTGGTCTGGAATGTCACACGAAGGAATCGTCATTGGGGAACATATAGCCTGGTGGCTGGCCATTGGATTGATAATGGCTTTCATTCCGTATTTTCCGTTCTCCAAACATGCTCATTTATTCATGGGACCACTGAATCACATGCTGGCTGTGGAACGACCCAGTCCGGCGATCACAGATAAAATTGATTTTGAGGATGAAGAACTGGAAAATTTTGGTGTGGCCAAACTGGAGGAATTACCCCAGACCGAAATTCTGGATGCCTATGCCTGTATCATGTGTAACCGCTGCCAGGAAGCTTGTCCGGCCTATGTCACCGATAAGCAGTTGTCTCCGGCAGCAATCGAAATCAATAAACGCTATTTCCTGAACGGTAATCTGGCCGATTTTGCCAGCGGCAAGGAAACCGAACAATCATTGCTGGAATGGGTGTTATCCTCCGAAGCGGTCTGGGCCTGTACCACCTGTGCTGCCTGTATCGAATTCTGTCCGGTTGGGAATGAACCGATGATCGATATTATCCGCGTTCGCCAGGACCGTGTCATGATGGAAAGCGATTTTCCCAAGGAGTTAGTGACCACCTTCAAGAATATGGAGAACAACGGTAATCCCTGGGGTATTTCTGCGGAAGATCGCGCTAAGTGGTCCGAAGGGCTGGATGTGCCGGTGATGAGTGATAAACAAGCAGCCGACGTACTCTACTGGGTCGGCTGTGCTGGTTCCTACGATGCTCTGGGCCAGAAAGTCAGTCAGGCAATGATAAAGATTCTGAATGCTGCCGCAGTGGACTACGCTATCTTGGGCAATGAAGAAACTTGTAGTGGTGATTCGGCACGGCGAGCGGGAAATGAATACCTGTTCCAATCCCTGGCCGAACAGAATGTGGCGACGTTTAAACAATATAAGTTCAAAAAAATAGTTACCCAATGTCCTCATTGTTTTAATACAATTAAAAATGATTATCCCCAGTTTGGCGGAAATTTTGAGGTGCTAAATCACACCGATTTCATCCTGGAATTGATCCATTCCGGCAAGCTCAAGGTTAACGGCGATCTTTCTGGTAAATTCACCTACCACGACTCCTGCTACCTGGGGCGGCATAATGATATTTATAACAGTCCCCGTGAAATCTTGGAAAAGCTGGGCGTCGATTTGCATGAGCTGGAACGTACTAAACGCCACGGTTTCTGTTGCGGTGCCGGCGGCGCCCGCATGTGGCTGGAGGAAACGGAAGGGAAGAAGATCAATTTGGAACGCATGGAGGACGTGAAGAAATTGAATCCGGAAGCTGTGGCTACGGCCTGTCCTTTCTGTGCCACCATGCTTAATGACGGTATCAAGGATGAGGGTATGACTGAAACTACCCAGTCAAAAGACATCGCTGAATATGTGGCTCAGGCGTTAGCCTGATATTAATTTTAAAAAATGCCCGACACCGCGGAGGTGCCGGGCATTTTAGGTAATATCAATTACTATAAGGGTACGGCGCGCCGTGCCCTTACAATGTTACCCTGAGCCTGTCAAAGGGTGGTACTTGCAATGATTATTCGGAACCAACGTAATTTCCCGCCATTCACATTTTCATTAAACTGGAATAATCATGCAAATTGGACGATATAAATTATACGAAATCGAAACCAGCCGCTTCGGTCTGGACGGCGGCGCCATGTTCGGAATCATTCCCAAACCACTGTGGGAGAAATACTCTCCCGCCGATGAAAAAAACCGGATCGAGATGTCCACCCGTTCATTACTCTTGGTGAGTGATGAAAAACGTATTTTAATCGATACTGGCAATGGTGACAAATGGCAGGAAAAATTCAAGGCGATCTACGATATCGACACCAAAACGGTCAATCTGAAATCATCGTTGGCAAGATATGGTTTCTCAGTGGATGATATCACCGATGTCTATAATACCCACATGCATTTTGATCATATTGCCGGCGGTACGCGCCTGGTCGATGGCAAAATCGAACCAACATTTCCCAATGCCAGATACTGGTTCCAGAAAGATAACTGGGCACTGGCCAATTCCCCCGGCGAAAAGGATCAGGGCAGCTTCATGGAACAGGACTGGAAGGTGTTGGCGGAAAATGGGATGGTGGAACTGGTGAACGGGAAAGATGAATTTTTACCTGGTATATCGAATATTGTCGTCAATGGTCATACAGATGGGCAAATGTTGCCATTGATTTCCGATGGAATCAGTTCCGTATTATATTGTGCCGATTTAATCCCCACCGCCGCCCATATTCCGTTACCGTGGATCATGGCTTATGACGTGCGCCCTTTACAAACCCTTGAGGAAAAACAAGGGCTATTACCAAGAGTGGTGGATGAGAATTGGACTTTGTTTTTCGAGCATGATCCTAAAATTGCCGCTGCCACTATCAAGTTCGATGGTAAACATTATCGCAAAAACCAAGTTGTGAATATTTAATATAAATCATGGTAATGACACGGAGCGCGGTGTCACTACAATTCATCATTGTCAATTCAAATCCCACTGTAATCGGGACTCATATCGAAATGACATTATTGAGGGGATATTCATTGTCTAACGATTATCCTATTGTTTGTAATTTCAGTTGAACATATTCCGTAAACCAGTAACCCCAGGGGCGTTTATGGCCGAAGTACTACTTTTTATTCATGATTTTAAATTGGGTACTAAAATATCCGATATCCTGACCCGCGAAGATAGATCGGTAGAATTTGTTGATGATTTTACCCGCTGGCCGGGACAGTTGCAATCTAACACCCGATTGTGTATCGTGGACCTTGATGACACAGATTTTGGAACAGTACACTTAATATCCTTGCTCCGGGCCAACCGGCCAAAATTACAGATTGTAGGTTATTTTAAATATACAGTAAAAGAAACCCATGATAAAATGAAAGCGGCTGGCTGCAATCTGATTTTGACCCGTTCATCGCTGGCAAAAAATATTCCCACCCTAGTCAAGAACTTGTAAGTTATGGCTGAATCCAAGACTCAGGTTAAAGAGCGGACTCGGGAGGTTGTCAACCGTCTGAAACGGGAGTATCCCGATTCGGCCTGTTCGTTGAATTATTCCAGTAGACATGAATTGTTGGTGGCAACCATTCTATCAGCTCAGTGTACCGATGAACGGGTAAACAAAACTACCGTAGCGTTGTTCGAAAAATATAAATTCCCTCAAGATTTTGCTTATGCCAATCCGGATGAATTATCGCAGGATATCCGTTCTTGTGGCTATCATAATCAGAAAGCCCGTAGTATTCAGGGAGCCAGTCTGCGGATCGTGGAGGAACATGGTGGGGAAGTCCCGGACACTTTAACGGAACTGGTCAGTCTGCCCGGCGTTGGACGGAAAACCGCTAATTGCGTTCTGGGGGAGTGTTTTGGGGAACCGGCAATGGTGATCGATACCCACATGGTGCGGATCATGAATCTCCTGGGATTTGCCACCAGCCGGAAGCCTGATCAGATCGAACGAGAGTTGATGATTATTTTTGAAAGACCGGATTGGGTAATGTTAACTCATATGATTATTGACCATGGACGGGCTGTCTGTATCGCCCGACGGCCACAGTGTCAGAATTGTGTTTTATCTGATCTATGTCCGGCAGCAAGCGTTTATTGATTTCAGTGGCTCATTTATTCAATTTTCAATTGATGTAAAAAAGAAAGCAGGCAGGATATGGCAAATCCCTACATAACCAAAGTATTTCATTTCTGTGCCGCTCATCAATATGGCCATACTGACTGGTCAGATGAGCGTAATTGGGAGATCTTCGGACCTGATGCCCGGGTGCACGGACATAATTACGCCCTCGAAGTGACAGTGACCGGACCGATAAATTCTGATACCGGTTTTTGCATTGACCTGGGTGAATTGAAAAAAATTGTCGATGAAAATATCATCGCCCAGCTGGACCATTCCCAGATAGAAAAAGATGTGGCCTGGTTCAAAGGCCGGCAACCCAGTTCGGAAAATATGGTCCAATTTATCTGGGAAGAAATTGCATCCCGGTTGAAAGGACCCAAATTGTATCGCGTTAGACTGCGGGAAACGCCTACGATTTTTACCGATTATTACGGCAAAGATATTTAATATATGGAATTCAAAGAAAAACTATTCCTGTTTCTGGCTGGAATATTTTTAACATCGCTGGTGTTAGGTAATGTGATTGGTACTACCAAATTCGTGCAAGTCTTTTTCATGAATGTCCCTGCTGGGGTACTGGCCTATCCATTTACTTTTTTGGCCACCGATTTGATCTGCGAACTGTATGGCAAGAAACGCGCCCAGACCCTGGTTTGGATCGGTTTTTTCATGAATTTCTTCATGTTGGGGCTGATGACCTTGGGACATTTGCTGCGGGATGCCAGCGGCGTCTCCGGCGCAGCTTCGACATTTGAGAATGTCTACCGTTTTATGGTTGGGAACACGATCGCGTCGATGATAGCATATCTGGTTGCTCAGACCGTTGATGTGCATTTATTTCATTTCTGGAAACGGCTGACTAAGGGCAAGCACCTCTGGCTACGGAATAATCTTTCCACGACTTTCAGCCAGTTGATTGACACCACGGCCATATTATCGATATTATATTTTGCCAATAATCTGGGAGACAACGTGAATTCTCTGGGAGCCTTGTTTGGTTTGATTGTTTCGTCCTATCTATTCAAGTTTTTCTTTGCCCTGTTCGACACACCCCTATTTTACCTGGGGGTCTGGTTATTAAAAGATAAAGTACATGAAGACCCGGACGAGTTGGTTTGGGGATATCGTGGTTTTAAAAAGGAGGCACTATGAGTGCTGTCAATCGCGACAAAATAATGCAGATAACCCATGACCTACTGATTGAAGTGGGGGAAGACCCGCAGCGGGAGGGACTTGTCAGGACACCCCTGCGTGTGGCTAAAGCCTGGGAATTTTTCTCCAAAGGATACCGTACCGAATTAGATACGATTATTAATGAGGCCATTTTCAAAGAAGAATGCACCGAAATGGTAATCGTTCGGGATATTGAATTTTTCTCAATGTGCGAACATCATATGCTGCCATTCTTTGGTAAGGCGCATGTTGGTTATATCCCAAATGGCAAGGTGATCGGTCTTTCCAAAATCCCCCGGATCATTGAGATGTTCTCGCGCCGTTTGCAAGTCCAGGAACGTCTGACCCACCAGGTAGCCGAAACTTTACGGGATGTGCTGCAACCGACCGGGGTTGCCGTAGTTATGGAAGGTCGTCATCTTTGTATGCAGATGCGTGGTGTGGAAAAACAAAATTCCTTTGCCACTACCAGTGCTATGCTGGGTGAATTCCATGACGAGGTGGAAACCCGCGCGGAATTTTTGAGTATTATCAGTCTGCGCAATTTTCGGTAAAGACTTGAATTAATGAATTGTCACTCCAAGCTGGTCGAAAAGTTTAAATATCCAGCATGGTTCGACAGGCTCAAGATGACAATCGAAGGAGAGCTAATTGGAAAAATTTGATATAGCCATATTAGGTGGCGGACCTGGCGGATATGTCGCTGCTATCCGGGCTGCACAATTGGGTAAGAATGTTGCCATAATCGATAAAGATAAGCTCGGTGGAGTGTGTTTAAACTGGGGCTGCATACCTACCAAGGCACTGTTAAAAAACGCTGAAGTGCTGCATACTATTAAAAATGCCAAGCGTTTTGGAATTAAAGTTAGTGACTACGAAATTGATTTTACTGCCACAATAAAACGCAGTCGCCAGACAGCCGACCGTCTATCAAAAGGGGTTGAGTATTTGATGAAGCAGAATGGAATTACTTACCTCGTTGGCAGGGGTAAACTGAAATCTGCCAATGAAATAGTTGTTGCGGGAAAGAACGAATCGCAATTGGTCACGGCTGATACAATCCTAATCGCCACCGGAGCCCGCAATCGCACCTTCCCGGGTCTGGAGACCGACGGGGATAGGGTGATTTCATCCAAAGAAGCCATGGTACTTGAAGCGCCGCCAAAGAAAATGGTAATCATCGGCGCGGGCGCCATCGGGGTGGAATTCGCCTATTTTTATAATATGTTCGGAACGCAAGTTCACGTTGTTGAAATGCTGCCCCGTATTCTGCCGGTCGAGGATGAGGAAGTGTCCAAAGAATTGGATAAAAATTTTAAGAAATCAGGGCTGAAAATTCATACCAGCACCCGCGTTGACCGGATCGAAAAAACGGGTGCTGGCGTTCAAGTAGCTATCGAAAAAGATGGAACAGAAGCAATTATAGAAGCCGATTATGCCTTGGTAGCAGTGGGCGTAACCGGTAATATTGAAGAAATAGGTTTAAATAAAGTTGGTGTAAATACTGATCGGGGTGCGATTGTTGCGGATGGCTTCGGTCGGACCAATATCACTAATATTTACGCAATCGGAGATGTGACGGGTCCACCCTGGTTGGCTCATGTGGCTTCGTCCCAGGGACGCATTGCCGTGGAACAGGCGGTGGGTAAAAGTCCGGCGCCGCTTGATTTGAGCAATATTCCCGGTTGTACTTATTGCCAGCCCCAGGTGGCATCGGTAGGAATGACTGAACAGGCAGCTGTGGAGCAGGGAATTGAAATCAAAATCGGGCGATTCCTTTTTCGTAATATTGGAAAATCCCTGGCTATTGGAGAAAATACCGGGTTTGTTAAAATTATATTTGAGGAAGCTACTGGTAAATTATTAGGTTGCCACATTATTGGGGCGGAAGCCACGGAATTGATAGCTGAATTGGTAGTAGCCAGAGCGCTGGGAGCCACCTGGTTCGATTTAGCCACAACGATCCATGCCCACCCCACTCTTTCAGAAGCTATTATGGAAGCTGCCGCTGATGCTTATGGCGAGGCGATACATCAATAAACCAATAGCAATTTATCTATTTTTTCACTTATTCTGATGGATAGTAATCAATCCGTGCAAATTCTCGATCTGGGAAATAAGTCATTCCAACAAACTTGGGAACTGCAAAAGCGATTGCACGGCGAACGGGTCGCTGGTAAAATTGAAGATACCCTGATCCTGGTGGAACACGAACCGGTTTATACGATTGGGCGCAATGCCGACCGCGCGAACCTGTTGCCGGATCACCCCAAAGATGTGAATATTTACCAGGTCGAACGGGGTGGCGATATCACTTATCATGGTCCTGGACAACTGGTGGGTTACCCGATTATGGACCTGCATAATTATCGTTTGAGTGTCGGCTGGTATATGCATTCCTTGGAGGAGGTTCTTATCAGGACACTGGCGGATTTTGGGATTGTTGCAGAACGTCGCCCCAAATATATTGGTGCGTGGGTGAATGATGAGAAAGTGGCAGCATTGGGAGTACGACTATCACGTTGGGTAAGTATGCATGGATTTGCCTTGAATGTGGACACCGATCTGAAGTATTTCGACAGCATTGTCCCTTGTGGAATGGCCCAATTCGGTGTCACAACAATGAGCCGTTTGTTAAAAAGTGAAATTTCAATTGATGAAGTAAAGCCCATCCTAATTAATCATTTTCAAGGGCTGTTTGAAATTATTACACTTGAGATTTCCAATACATTCTAATTTTGGATTGAGCAATTATTTAGTATGTTAAATTTTTGATGTCGGAATTATCCCAACAGCCTTTGAAGAAGCCCTCCTGGATGAAAATCCGTTTACGCACCGGTGAAGATTATAAACATGTGCGGAATGTACTTAAAGCCCGGAATTTGAATACCGTCTGCGAAGAAGCGCGCTGTCCGAATATTTATGAATGTTGGAATCGAGGTACTGCCACGATCATGATCCTGGGCGACATTTGTACACGCTCATGTGGTTTCTGCGCGATTAAAACCGGCCGACCCGTTACCTGCGATACTGGTGAACCGGAACGTACAGCCGAAGCGGTAAAATCCATGGGATTAAAACATGTCGTGATCACTTCGGTTGACAGGGACGACCTTAAGGGTGATTTTGGTGCCACGGTCTGGGCTGAGACAATCAAAAATATCCATGAAAAGGTGCCTGGTTGTACAGTAGAAGTGCTGACTCCTGATTTTCAGGACTATCGTCCCGCGCTGGAGAAAGTATTTGCTGCCGGACCTGAAATCTTCAGCCATAACGTAGAATGCGTAGAGCGAATCAGTCGCCAGGTACGGGCCCAGGCTAATTGGCAACGCAGTCTGTCAGTTTTACGCCAATCAATTGAATACGGATTACTTACTAAAACCGGTATAATGGTCGGGTTAGGTGAATCAGAAAATGAAGTTTTGGAAACAATGGAGCAAATAGCAGGTCTGGGAGTTCATATTTTTACCATCGGACAATATTTGCAACCGACTAAAAACCATCTGTTAGTCAAACGTTATGTAGAATTGGAAGAATTTGAAAAATTTAAGCGTGCCGGTTTGAATATGGGGTTTCGATTTGTCGAAAGCGGCCCCCTGGTGCGCAGTTCCTATCATGCTGATGAGCAAGCCCGAACCGTAATTAAGAAGTGTGAGAATGAATAACCGTGAAAAAACTGTCTACCTGATCTGCATTGTAGGTGGATTGTTGTTAGTAGCGCTGATTTACGCTCCTTTTAATCTCAATAATGGTCGAACCGCTGAATTGGAATTAGCACCAGCCTTATCACCGATACCATTCCACCAGTCATTTTTGGATGAGGAAACCTGTTTGCGCTGTCACCGCGAATCGCGCCAGATCAATCTGAAAGGGGAAATCATGGAAGCGATGGTAATGCCTCATGAAGCTCGAACGGCTTGTACCAGTTGCCATCAACTACCAAATATGATGTAAAAGACTGCCAGAATGCGTAGTTTAGAATAGTAGCGTGCCAAAATCGCAGGCGATTATGACTGGCACATAAATTGTCGTAAAGAATTCGCACTAATTAAAGGATTCAAATGAAAGATTATTATGATGAGGATGGTCGTCCGGTGGATGCCCCGGGACAATCGCAGGAATCTAAAAAATATCCGGTAATGCCTTTACGGAATACAGTCTTGTTTCCGCAACAGGTGATTCCAATCTATATCGGTCGCGAAAAATCTTTACGGTTGATCAATGATCTTGATACCCAGCAGAAGCATATTGTAGTTGTAGCTCAGGAAGATGGATCCATCGAGGATCCGACTCCGGAAGATTTATATTCATTCGGTACTCTCGCTGTAGTCCTGAAAGTGTTTGATATGCCGGACAACAGTAAATCCGCAATCGTCCAGGGAGTTGAGCGCGTTAAACTGCTCAACTTTACCAGTAAAGATCCCTATTTTTTGGCGGTTGTCGAAGCAATTCCTGAAGTGGAGCATCCTGAGGATCTAGAACTCGATGCCCTGGCTAATAATTTGCGTAAGATTTTCGGTGATTTAATCAAAGTTGCTCCGAATTTAACCGAGGAGCATTCGGGGATGCTTACCAATATTCATAAGCCATCCCGTTTAGCTGACCGCGCGATCTCTTTGCTCACCGTGTCCAATTCCGAAAAACAGAAGGTACTGGAAGAACTGGATATTAAAAAGCGGTTGGAGCATACAAATGCCATCATTACCCGGGAAATCCAGCGCATCAAGCTGGGTGAGGAAATTCAGAGTGAAGTCCATGATGAAATTGCCAAGTCCCAGCGGGAATATTATCTGCGCGAGCAAATGAAAGCTATCCGTAAAGAACTGGGCGAAGATGAAGGTTCGGTCGAATTGAAAGAACTTGGCGATCGGATCAAGGCGGTCAAAATGTCGGAAGAAGCCGAGAAAGTTGCCCTCAAGGAACTTGACCGTCTCAGTAAAATACCTACCCAGTCGCCGGAATACTCCGTTGCCCGCACTTATATCGAATGGCTGGTTGACCTGCCTTGGTCAATTTCTACTGATGATACGGTCGATGTTGTAAAAGCGAAAAAGATTTTGGATGAAGATCATTATGGTCTGAATCGAATTAAGGAACGGATCGTAGAATATCTCGCAGTGCGGGAACTGAAGCAACGTAAAGATCCCGATGGCTCAGTGCGCGGACCGATCCTGTGTTTTTCCGGCCCTCCCGGAGTTGGCAAAACATCGCTGGGTAAATCGATCGCCCGTTCCATGGGGCGGGAATTTATCCGCATTTCACTTGGTGGTGTTCGGGATGAGGCCGAGATTCGCGGCCATCGCCGGACTTACATCGGCGCCCTGCCAGGCCGGATAATCCAATCCTTGAAAAAGGCCGGTACCAATAATCCGGTATTCATGCTGGACGAGATCGATAAATTGGGCATGGACTTCCGCGGCGATCCTTCATCAGCCTTGCTGGAGGTGCTGGACCCGGAACAGAATTATTCCTTTAGTGATCATTATCTGGAGGTGCCGTTTGACTTGAGCAAAGTGATGTTTATTTCTACTGCGAATTACAGCGATCCGATCCCACCGGCTTTGAAAGACCGGATGGAGATTCTGGAATTTTCCGGATATATCGAGGATGAAAAAGTTAAAATCGCTCAACAGCATTTGATTCCCAAGCAGATCGAAGAAAACGGATTGACCGGAAAGGATGTGGCTCTCGATGTAACAGGGATTAAAGAATTGATTCGCTCCTATACCCGGGAAGCAGGCGTACGGAATCTGGAACGTGAAATCGCCAATGTTTTCCGTAAAGTAGCCCGCGATAAAGTAGAGCAGAAGAGTAAAAAAATCAAGATCACTAAGAAAAAGGTTAATGGATACCTGGGCGCCCCGCGTTTTTATTCTGATCTGGCGGAGCGAACTACTAAGCCAGGTGTGGTGATAGGACTGGCCTGGACAGCAGCGGGTGGTGATATCCTGTTTATCGAAGCGAGTAAAAGCAAGGGTAAAGGCCAGTTGACCTTAACCGGTCAATTGGGTGATGTGATGAAAGAATCGGCAACCGCAGCGATGAGTTATGTGCGCTCGCATACTGCAAGGCTGGGTATTCCGGGCGATTTTTACGAGCAAACCGATACCCATATTCATGTCCCGGCTGGTTCGATACCCAAGGATGGACCATCGGCTGGTGTTAGTATGCTGGCGGCCCTGGTTTCACTGCTTACCGGGATTAAAGTCAAAGATCACCTGGCGATGACCGGTGAAATTACATTACGTGGTAACGTTCTGCCGATTGGTGGTGTAAAGGAGAAAGTCACAGCCGCCCATCGATCCGGTATTAAAACGATAATTTTACCGAATCATAACCGTAAGGATTTGGAAGAAATTCCGGACCATATCAAGAAGGATCTTGAATTTCATTTTGCCAAGGATATGCTGGATGTAATTAAAATTGCCTTGCCCGAGGTAAAACCGATTAAGATAAAAAAGGCACCAGTGAAAAAGGAGAAAGCTTCGTAATTTCGCCCCCGTTTGGGCGATTAACTTCAGTCTTCATCCCGACATAGCGGGATTTTGCCTGACAGGCAGCCTGGTCATAGTATCGCGATCAGTTTATCGGGAAGACTAATAGTCATTGAAAATTGGGCGATTAACTCAGCTGGTCAGAGTGCCTCCCTTACAAGGAGGAAGTCGGCGGTTCAAATCCGTCATCGCCCACATGTTTTATCTATGTACTAATTAGCATTTCCACAGAACAATTATATATCGGTCATACGAATAATATCGAGCGCAGACTGAATGAACATAATAAGGGCAAATCAATTTCAACACGAAATCGCGGTCCTTGGAAACTGGTGGGATATATCACAAGGGATACAAGATCGGAAGCTATGAAGATTGAGAAACGATTGAAATCGTTTAAACGAAGTGATAGAGTAATTGCGTATTTAGCTAAAAATTCGGATTGAGTGTCAGAGTGTCCCGACATATCATGTCGGGAAAGTCGGTCCGATATTTAAATGTCGGGATCATCGCCCACAAAGACAGGTTTGAAAAACCTGAAATGAGCTAAGCCGTTGTACAGCAGCGGCTTTCTTTTTACATGTCCGCTGTGGGTATACCTGCCGAAAGTATACCTGCCGAAAGTATGCAGGCAGGCATGTAGGCCGGTACGATGGCGGGTAAGTGGCCGATAATGTTTAAACCGGAATTATACTTCTGCTTAATTTCCTGCTTATGATGGAAGCACTCTAATGGACTGATGGCTGAGACACCTTATTTAACAATCCATGCCATAAGTAAATCCTATGGCGCTCAACCCCTGTTCAGCACCATATCTCTGAGTCTCATGCCCGGTGAACGGCTGGGATTGATCGGTCCCAATGGTTCCGGGAAAACCACCCTCCTGAAAATCCTGGCGGGAGAGGAGGAGCCTGATGCAGGGGATATATTACGTAAACGGGATACCAGTTTGATTTATCTGCCCCAGAAGGACAGATTCGATCCGACGATGACAGTCTATGACGCACTGTTCAAGTATCTACCGAAGGATCTACCGGACTGGCAACGGGATAAACGGGTCGAGGAAATCCGGTCACTGATTGAATTCCCCGATCTGCAACAGGAGACAGGAGCACTTTCAGGGGGGTGGCGTAAACGGCTGGCGATCGGACAGGCTCTGCTGCAGCAGCCTGCTATTATTCTACTGGATGAACCGACCAACCATCTCGACCTGGAAGGTATCCTCTGGCTGGAAAACCTGCTGAAGTCGGCACCGTTTGCCTTCATTTTGGTCAGCCATGACCGCTATTTTCTAGAGCATGCAACCAACCGGATTGTGGAATTGAATCAGCGTTATCCAGCCGGATACCTGAAGGTTGAAGGCAATTACAGTCGTTTCGTGGAGATTCGCGCTAAGCTTCAGGCCGAGCAATCCAAACAGGAGGTGACACTGTCGAATAAGGTCCGCCGTGAGATCGATTGGCTGCGGCGGGGACCTAAAGCCCGGACAACCAAGGCTCGCTCCCGCATTAATCAAGCCCGGCAAAAGATCGACGATCTGGATCAGCTTAAAACCCGAACCCGCCAGCTCAGTGTTCCGCGGATCGAATTTGACGGTACCAATCGGAAAACCAAGAAACTCCTGGAGGCGCATAAACTGAGAATTACCCGAGGCGGTAAATTGTTGTTCAACAACCTGGAATTGACCCTGTCACCGGGGAATTGTCTGGGGATCATGGGGCGCAATGGCAGCGGGAAAAGCACTTTACTACAGTTGTTGAATGGGCAGTTGAAACCGGACAGCGGCTGGATCAAACGGGCCGATGGCCTCCGCATGATTACCTTCGATCAGGAACGCGATCTGGTCGATGAAAATCAATCCCTGCAACAAGCCCTGGTTCATACTGGTGACAGCGTTGTTTACCGCGATAAAACGGTGCACATCGTAACCTGGGCCAAGCGTTTTCTGTTTAAACCGGAGCAATTGGAACTGCCCGTATCACAATTGTCCGGTGGTGAAAAAGCCCGCGTGCTGCTGGCCAACCTGATGGTCCAACCCGCCGATATACTGTTCCTGGATGAACCGACCAACGACCTGGATATTCCTACCCTGGAATTGCTGGAGGAGAGTCTGAGTGATTTTCCCGGGGCGATTGTCCTGATCTCCCATGACCGGTTCCTGATTGACCGCTTGTGTGACAGCCTGGTTTACTTGGCCGGTGACGGTATTGTCAAGTATTTTGCTGACTACAGCCAGCTTTACCGCTATCAGAATAGCGGTGTGACGGAACCGGTAGCCACCCCCGAGAGTAGACCAGCCGCTCTCAAACCACATCTGGTAAAACGGGCAGCCAGTAAGGAAATAAGCCGGGTTGAACGGGATATTGATAGGGTCGAAGCTGAGTTGAACGAGCTGAGCCAGGTCATGGCTGATCCGGTTAACCAGAGCAATGCCACCGTACTGGAAGAATTGTATAACCGGCAGAATAGCCTGGAACGGCAACGGGACCAACTGTATGAGCGCTGGACAGAACTGGATCAACTACTGACAGATTAAACAGCTTGTATAACAATTCAAGTTGCAGTTTATTTAAGGTTAAGTTAGCTTCTGTGTATTAATGTTAAATCGCCAATATAATTCATGTTAAACTCTTGGAAAGAATTGATATGGGGAATACAAGTTAGATGTATAGTGCTGTTGAAATAATTCTATCCTAAACTCACACTGGATAATTATGGTAATCGGAGGATAGTTATTAAATATCG
>DAOWAH010000161.1 GCA_030634675.1 Fidelibacterota bacterium | reverse complement strand
TTAAACTTTGCCCGCTTTTTGGACAGTCAAATGGGGCTGTAGCTCAGTTGGGAGAGTGCGTGAATGGCATTCACGAGGTCGTCGGTTCGATCCCGTCCAGCTCCACTTTGTTTGTAATTTGGTCTATATGGGGTTAGGCTTTTAAACCCCATGGCCTAACCCCCCTTTTTTTCTCTCATAAAGTTTTTGAAATAACCCTAATTGCACCATAAATAAATTGGAGTACGGACATATAGAACTATGACTAAAATATTTTCGAGGTGTAGGGCGGCCTCCCCAACAGGGAAGATGGTGCAATAATCCGACTTTTGGTTTTACGAAGAACAGGGTCCAAGGCTTGTACTTGGGTATAATACCATTGATTTACCCCCCAAATAGTACAAGATTCTGGTCAGATTGCGGTAAGGATTATTTACTTGTCAATAGCTAACAGTTGTAATTTTACCCGATGAAAATCATTCCAATCGATCCTGCCCAATATACCAATATCGTCTTTTTTACAGGTGCTGGTATGTCAGCGGAATGCGGAATTCCAACTTATCGCGGTTCCGGTGGCATTTGGGACAAGTACAATTGGGAAGAAGTTGCCTGTCAGAACGCGTTTGATTCCAATCCGCAAAAAGTGCTGGATTTTCATGAAATACGTCGGAGCTTGCTTCTTAATTGTTATCCCCATAATGGTCATCAGGTCTTAGCGGCACTGGAACAAAATCACCCCGGTATTACGATTGTTACCCAGAATATTGATGGTATGCATCAACGGGCCGGATCAGGAAACGTTATCGAGTTGCACGGCAGTCTCTGGCGCTTGCGATGTCCGCTGGATGGTAGAATCGTGTCTGATACCAACGCTAAGTTCAAGAAAAGAAAATGTGAATGCGGGGCTTGGCTAAGGCCGGACATCATCTGGTTTGGCGACTCGCTTAATTCAGAAATTTTTAATCGCGCACATACCGTGATTGAAAAAGCAGATTTATTTATAAGCATTGGTACTTCAGGGATGGTTTGGCCAGCGGCCGGATTTCCAAAAATCGCAGCGGATAATGGAGCCAAAATCATTGAAATCAACCCTGATGCATTAGATCGATCTGAGTATCAACACGTTGTTTATCCTGATAAAGCAGGAACAATAATACCCAAATTATTTCCCAACTTTCATACAAATTAATATAATGGCTAAGAAAAATAGGTCCGGCGGTGAAATAGTCTATTCGACCGATCCGGATTTCCAACCTAATGTATCCCGGGAAGCGGATACGCGTTCATTTCCACCTGAAGAACAATATTTGTCTGTCTGCATTGATAAAAAACATCGCCGGGGAAAAACGGTAACGCTGGTGAAAGGATTTGTTGGCGATGAATCGGAACTAAAAGAATTAGGGAAAGTACTAAAAAAATACTGCGGGGTAGGTGGATCGGTGAAAAATGGTGAAATCATCATTCAAGGCAGTTTTGTAGATAAAATTGTAAAGCAATTAGTTGGGACAGGCTATCACGTAAAATAGATTCAGATAGTAACTCGGGGAGAAAATTCAACTGAAATTTAGACCGAATTTGTTGTTGATATTCAGGTGCAGGACAAGATACCTTTAACGATCAAAATCATTGCTTGATAACATGGTATGAATGATTAAAAAGGAGTTCTTTCATGAAAGGTAGTTGGAGAGAAATATTATTTAAAAAACGATACCCACTATGGGTTTTACTCCTGATCACTACACTCTATGCCATAATTTTCATGATCGTGGTGTATTCATTGGACTGACGGTTAATAAATCTACTTGAAGTTACAATACGCCTGGAACTTATTGGCTGGAATAGGATAGATAGTACTTATGAAAAAATCTATATTATTGATTGTTGTACTTTTCAGTTACTACGGTTGCGGTAGCTACTCAACCGGCTCAAAAGGGGAGGTTAATTTTATTGTTACAGCCAATGTGCATGGGCAGCTCGATCCCTGTGGCTGAAAGAACCGCATTGGCGGTCTGTCAAGAAAATATACCTATCTCTCTCAATTGCGTGAACAAGGCAAAAACCTGGTTATCCTCGATGCAGGCGACGCATTATTTAGTCCAAAGGCTATAAAAGCATCCCGGTCCAAGAGTAATTTATTAAAGGCTAAAACTATCGTCCATGGTTATGAACGTATCGGATGCGATGCATTTAATGTTGGTACCCACGATCTGGCACTGGGCTTTGAATTTATTGATTCTTTACAGGCATCAACAAACCTACCTTTTATATCTGCCAATATTGTAGAAAAAGAATCCGGTGAATTAATATTTAAACCATATATAATTATCAAAAAAGGCGAATTAAAAATTGGGGTAATTGGATTGACGGATAAAATTCCGGCAATAGCCGCGGGGCTAAGGATATTGGATTATAAAAAAACCGGTGTGGAATACATTACTAAACTACAGCCACAAGTCGATATTTTAGTAATGTTAGTAAATGCCAATCGGCAAGACTATGGAAATTTGAAGGTCGAATTTAATGCTGCCGATTATATTTTTGTCAGCCGGTACACCGGTCGAACCTACCCATCGTCACATCAGTTGGAAGATGGACCCTTTCTTTATTCTGTTGGTGTTCAGGGAAAATGGGTGGCTGAAATTGATTTATCGATCGTTGATCCTCGTAAGCCAATTATTGATATTTCACAAAGTCAGGAGAATCTTAAAACCGTTGAAAAACGATTCAAATCCTTAAAACAACGTAATCCTGATAAAGTACTGGAAGACATATACGTCGATAAACCTAATGTGTTAAAAATTATTAAAGATTATCGGGTCAAGCAGGAAAAAGCAGAAAAAATATTAGCGAACGCCGTAAACCGGAGCGAATATAGATTAACCGCCTTAGATAAAAAAATAGCTGATGATCCTGAGCTTGTTAAATTGGCGAAAGAAACTTTATCTGAATGTAGAAAATTAGATAGAATTACCAGTCAAACCCTCAAGAAAGTCAGAAATCAACCTTCGTAAAACTGATGACTTACGACAAAGCTATTAAGCAAATACTTTTTTTAATAGTGTCTGCGATAATTATTGGTGTTGGCTTTAATTTTATCCGATCTAATTCAATTCCGCTGATTCCAAAAGAATTGCCGATTGTATATCAACTGCCTATTAATAAGGGTGAGTCAGTACTAATCGGTATTACGACTGAACGAGCTCGATTATTACATGAAAATGGTATTGTTTTTGTGGATGCGCGTGAACCTGAATATTACCATGAAGGTCATATTGCCGGGGCCTGGAATATCAGTTCCCCTTTGGAGTTGGCGTTTAAATTAGATTCGTTGCAGGGGAAAACCGGTCCGATAGTTACCTATTGCGGTGAAGCTGATTGTGGCTCAAGCGAAGATATGGCTTATACATTGCAGGAAATGGGATTCACAAAATTGTATATTTATAAAAGCGGATGGTTGGACTGGGTTAAAGCCGGGTTGCCTGTAGAATGAAAAATACCGCTGCCATTAATAACACAGTTGTAATCCTGGCTAGAATTATCCTGGGGTGTATTCTTATCTATGCCAGTTTCGATAAAATTGCCGAACCGCTCCAATTTGCCCGCGATATACGGAATTACAGCCTACCAACCATGGGCTTGGAGAATCTAATGGCGATGATATTGCCGTGGCTGGAATTATTAACCGGATTAGCCTTGATTTTTGGATTTATGGTTGATGGTGCGGCCTGGATAACTTCTCTGATGATGGTGATGTTTATTATCGCTATCAGTCAGGCTGTCATCAGAGGGATTGACATTGAGTGCGGTTGTGGGATAAAGGCTGGGGAAAAGGTTGGTATTCCAAAAATTATTGAGGATTCTTTCTATTTACTACTATCAATTCTTATCATTATCAGGAAACGGCGGAGATTAGAAATATTCCCCAAATCCCTTTGAACGAGTTTTAAATAATTATTAAATTTCACGGCTTTTTTATCCGGAGAAATTGCGAGAGTAGCTCAGTTGGTAGAGCGCAACCTTGCCAAGGTTGATGTCGCGGGTCCGAGTCCCGTCTCTCGCTCAAACAGCCCCATGATTGGGCCTTTTATTTATGTAGTCCCGTCCTGAAAAAAGTTGACTGAAATAAGGAGGTCAACATGGAAGGACAACGAGTTACAGGGAAACCTTTCAGCCCCGATTCGCACTATAGTGAGAACTTTATGCGCATGGTTGTAAGGGAATTTGAAATGGGTCATATCAATAAGGGAGAGCTTGGCCGCTGGGTGACGTGATAAAAGCCCGATACCGATTACAACATTCTGTACCGTAACCGGTAAATCGGACAGAATCTCATAGCTACACCTGTGATCAAAATCATCTCCCCATATACAGTAGCGGTATTAGTATCATTTGATTTCTATTCCTAAATTCGTGAACAATTCAAAAGAATTCACCTAATTGTTATAAGGAGTAATCATGCAACGCAACCTGTATTTATTCGGCTTGATCTTTGTTTTTCTGCTAAATCTGGGATTTGCAGGCAGTCCCGCTGATAATCATGTCATTCGTGTTGGTTATTATATGCCGGATGCCGCCAAGAACGGGATAATTCTGGGTTACCAGTTGGGTAAGACCATCGATGACCGTGTATCATTCGGTCTCAGTACGGACCTGTATTTTAAAAGTTACACCAAGGAAACCGAAGTAGCTTCGGACTCAACTTTTTCCGGCCAAGTTGTAACGATACAGCGCGAGGTTGACTTCTCCTCGTGGATGCTGCCGATTCAGGCCAATGTAATCGTCAATATACCCATGGATGTTTCCGGCATGAACCCCTATCTCGGCGGTGGTTTGGGTTTCGCAATGTT
>DAOWAH010000389.1 GCA_030634675.1 Fidelibacterota bacterium | reverse complement strand
GCTTTATTTGTAGTGGTAATCTTACAGAATATCCATATGAATTTAAAGAAAATCTACCTATCATGTAATACAGCCCACAGTTTTAACTGTGGGTTACCGATAGAATCAAATGCTAACCGTATTAACGGTTTTTATAATGATCAGCGAGTTTTGAATGGAAAATTTCATTCATCACATTTACAATCAGCAGTAATTTCCCCTTTATGAAACTGAGTGAAAACCAGGCCACACTGGCCTTCCTGTTACCCAGTGCATTTAAGGAATTATTTGCCCCGCGGATGTTGGTGATTGAACATTCCTTTGTCGACGGCTATTTCTGTCATGAAGCCAATTGGGAGAAAATAACCAGGGCTGAAATAAAACAGTTGGAAAAATATGTACGGGAGTGGTTATGGGATCAGGAACCAATCATTTTCGAAACCTGGTCACGGGACCGGATGATTGAAGAATTATACAGAATTAATTCCGTCAGTAAACTTAGTAATGTACAGCACTGGCAAACCGACCAGATTCCTGTAATCCGTTTTCGCGATCACTATGATTATGTGATCGAACCGATGTCAACCGATAAAACCGCCCTGCAGAATTTTCGTTTAATACATTACAGCAACGGTTTTATCATGCGTTTTCCAACGATAATGCAACCACAGCGCTTGGAGCCTTTCATCGACCGTCCAAAATTGTTTTCGATCATTGAAGAACAGGAGCAGTGGGGCAGTATCCTGGGTGTGTCGACGGTTTGGGAATTAAACGAGTTGATTGTGACTAATAAGATCAACGAGATGTTGTGGGTGGCCGAGGGATTGCACGAAAAGAAGATCGGTCAAATTGCCGATGGATTATCAGAGCAATTTCCGTGGAAAAGAATTATCACTATTGCCGGTCCATCTTCTTCCGGTAAAACCACATTTGCCAAACGTTTGGGAATTCATCTCAAAGTCAATGGGTTTACAACCAAGCAAATTTCAATGGATGACTACTTCCTTGATCGATCTCAAATACCAGTCGATGAAAATGGTGACCAGGATTTTGAATCGATCTCGGTCATGAACGTGGATTTACTGGCGGAACGCCTGGATCGACTGGTATCCGGACAAGCAATACCAAAAAGGGAATATGATTTTAATACCGGTATGAGCAGTGATTCCATCGATACCATCCAATTAGACGATCGCGATTTTATCATTGTCGAGGGTATCCATGGTATTAATCCGCGGTTTGCTGCCAAACTGGGCGATGACCGGATTCATAAAATCTATATCAGTGCCCTGACGCAGTTGAATATTGACGCGACGCATCGTGTGTCAACATCGGATAATCGATTGCTGCGCCGGATGATGCGCGACCATAAATTTCGGGGCTATTTGCCAGAACAGACGCTGGAGCGCTGGCCATCGGTCCGCCTGGGTGAGGAGCGAAATATCTTCCCCTATCAAGAACAGGCCGATTATATTTTTAATACCGCCCTGGTTTATGAATTCCCGGTACTCGCTAAATATGTCTGTCCCCTTCTAAAAGAAATTAAAAATGGAACTGAATACGCTTCAGAGGCTCACCGTCTTGATACATTGCTGTCCTTTTTTGAACCCCTTGATGAAGACCAGGTACCTGGTATATCCATCCTGAGGGAGTTTATCGGCGGCAGCGATCTGCACTATTGATCCCATCCTCGATCACTTCTGACGAGTAACCAATGACCAATGACCAATGACTAATTAATGTGCGTGCCCATGATCCAATTCGTCATGGGATGCTTTTCGGATGGCTTCCACTGTCACATCAAATACCAAAACCTGTCCTGCCAGGGGATGATTACCGTCAATAGTAACCTCGTTACCATCGATCTTTCGTACTAAAATCATGGTGCTATTACCATCGTCATCCTCGGCCTGCAATTGCATACCTTCTTTCAAATCATCAATTCCTTCAAAAGCGCTAAGGGGCATTGTTTG
>DAOWAH010000385.1 GCA_030634675.1 Fidelibacterota bacterium | reverse complement strand
TGATTACAACAAATTTCTTAATTACGCTTTCACCCTTGCGGATCAACAAATCGCCCGTTTCCAGATCCATAATATCCCTAGGAACGTAAAATGTCACGATATAGAGGCCGCTGACTATGATCTGCCGGGAAGAGGTCAGTAGATCCCAGCGGAAGTCACCACTTCCTTCGTGTAAATCGGAATAGATCAGGTCGCCTCGCTCGGTGAAAATTTTGATTTCGCAGATTTCCGGTAAATTGAGAAACATCACCCTATTCGGTTCACCGACATACTGCATGGAATTATTCCTGACATTGAAGGGATTCGGTACGATCCGGATCCGTTTCAGCGTTAATTCCGGCGGCTTTTTCAATGAAGCCGGTTTATTGGTTTTGGTGTAGAACAGGCTGCTGCGCAAGGGTACGTTAGGCTGAAGTGTATTAGTTGAACCGTCATCGTACGACACAATATAATAATAATAGCTCTGACCGCGAGCGGCACTCATATCGGCATATTCATGGACTAGGTTACCATCGCTGAGATTGCAATCAAATATTTCATAAAAGGTCGAATCGGGTTCCCCCAGGGCACGATAGATCTTATAACCTTCAAAGCGCGGCGCCAATGTTGCATTATCCGTCCAGGTTAGAAGAATCCGGTTACCCTGGGACTCAATCGTAAATTCAGTTGGCGGTTCCGGGGGTTCCTGGTCGCCCAGTGATAGACTGTCGCTATAAAGCTTAATCAACCGGCGAAATGACTGTACCAGGGAATCTTTGCTGGTAAAAACCCAACTATCTTTGTACATATCATGATCATCGGTAGTTGAACCATCAGGCATTTCCATTGTAACATTAACGCCATTCATGGAATCGAACCATTTACCGCCGATTTCAATATTCTGCTTCCGGCTTAAGCCGTTAGCCGCCTCACCCAGGACGATCCGGACACTCTGACCCGGTTCCAGCCGGTACGGTCCGAAACTAATACTCTGGGACTGGCCGCCGCCCCCCAATAATGGTAAACCATCACCAATCTGCTCTGCGTGGCTAAAGGGTTGATGTCCCTCGCCATTATTAGATACAACCCGGAGATATTCATCCTCCATCCGGGTGGCGCTGAATTGATCATTGTTAGTCGTCACCGGATCATTGGATTCGACATTCATGGCAACCGATGGCTGGTAAACATCATCTGAATTATCGGTAGCCGATTTATCGGCGTGAATCGTTACAACTCCGGTAAACTGGGAGGCTCCCAGTCGTCCGTCGGGCGAATAGCCCTGCCAGTTGGGGGACCCGATATTATCATAAATTGCAGGGTATAAGTCGGGATGTTTTCCCTGCCAGGAATAAAAACAACGCATGATATTACCGCTATCATCGAATTCATCTACGGCTATCGTCGAATTAGGGTAGAGGGGGGTAGTCTTGGGCTGATCGGGCGTTTCGCCCAGCACATCATTCATAGTGTTTATACCCCAGCGGGTATCATTCGGCATGCCCCAGCCCATATACCCGCTCCAGGCGGTTGCTTTACTGTCGGCACCTTGGGTTGTGCCTTCTCCGCATACTGCATTGCGGTATTGCCAATGAAAATAGACGCCATCCAGCGTATAATTATGAACACCCGAGCCATCCTTATTCCAGATACCAGTATTGGTGAAGGTATAGTCCACGATGAAAAAATTATCATGATATTGCTGGCTGTAAGCATAGATCTTGCGATGCATGGTAATTCCGGTTGATGAATTGACAGTATTGACCAGAATCCGGTCCGCAACCAGGTCGGAATCAAATTCATCAACATTATCCTTGAAATCAAGATCAGACGCCGCCTCGCCATCCACTACTACGGCGGGAGCCTTGAATCGTCCCTGCAGATAGAATTCAACTGGCATAAATTCATTCAATTCAATCGAAGCCCTTGGGCGTGGACCAACATGAGCAACCTTATAGGCATAGGTCGTTCCAGCCAGGGGATCATCATAATCCTGCAATGCAATAAAAAAACCACGGGCAGCTTGCATATCCTGATGG
>DAOWAH010000030.1 GCA_030634675.1 Fidelibacterota bacterium | reverse complement strand
TGATAGCCATGTCAGTGGTCTGGTTGGTGTTAGTTGCAATTAGCGCAGGAATGGGAGCTGCATTCACATAATCATGAAAAAAACAATTATTGTAATTACTAGTGTCATCTTATTTACCAGTGCTTTTGTACATGGTCAAGTCTATACACTGGACCAGTGCATTGAATTGGCATTGCGAAATAAAGAAACAGTAAAAAATGCCGCCCTGGATGTGAAATCAGCCCAGTATGGGAAGCGGGGAGCCTTAAGTAATATTCTGCCCACGCTGGGTGCCGGTGTTGGCTGGTCGCAATCAAATTTCAATGAACGTACTAGTTACGCTACCGGCACGAAGTATAGTTCGACCTCCTACTCAACCCGAGGCCTTCGCTTAACGCAAACAATCTATGATGGCGGCGCCTGGTGGAATTCGATAGCCAGCGCTGGAAATAATTTTCAAATAAGCCAGCAATTTGAGCGCCAGACCAATATAAATGTGGTATACAATGTTATCCAGGCCTATTACAATTTGCTTAAATCGCAGCAATTGCTGGATGTGGCCCGGATGAATCTGATGCTAGCTAATCAACAAGTGGAACTGGTTACCAATCAATTTGAGATCGGCGCTGCAGCTAAAACGGACTTGCTGAAAGTGAATGTCCTGAAGGGACAAGCTCAGGTTCAGGTCATAACCCGTGATGCAGAACAATTAAACGCACTACGGGAATTACGAAACGCCATAGGACTAATGGGCAAAAATGATCCATTAATGATTGATGAAGGAATTGAGCAGCCCGTCGTAGTGCCTGATGTGGGGCAGGCTTTTGAGGAGATGGAGCAGAATAATCCTAGCCTTAAGGCCAAAAAAGGCCAAATTCAGGAGGCGGTTTTAAATCATAAAATAATTCGTGGTAGCCATTTACCAAACCTGTCGATGAGCTATAATTATAGATACCAATCCGCTGATGTGACGGGCCTGGTGGCCGAGGATGACTGGAATACGTCCCTTTCATTTGATTTATCGATACCGCTATTTACTGGTTTTGACCTTAGCACGAGGACCCAGCAGGCTCGACTCAGTATTACCAAAGAGGAGAATGAGTATATCACCCAGCTACATGATTTAAGGGTTCAATTGGAAAATCTATTGGAAACACTGCGTAACTACCAGGATATGATTCCAATTAACGAAGAAGTTTTGGCGTCCGCCGAAGAAGACCTGAAGTTGGTGCAGGTACAATATGCTCTTGGTTCGGTTACCATTCTGGAAGTATTGGATGCCCAATTGTCGGTGACGCAAGCCAGATCATCGCTGGTTTCCATAAAATATGATGCACAGATACAGGCTGCGGCCCTGAAAGCGCTGATGGGAACATTGGATCGGGATCTATAGTTTGCCGGATTGATTTATTTAAGCAGGGAATTGTTTCATTCTTATTAGGAAGGATAGCACGTTGTCTAAGAAATCTAAAAAAATGTCCAAGAAAAAACGTCTGCTGATCATTATAATTATAGTTCTGATTTTGGCAACAGTGATTATCATCAGCCTGAGCCAGAATAAATCCGATGCAATTTCAATCGAGATAGAAAAGGTTAAACATCAGACAGTAATTCATAAAGTCAATGCCAGTGGCAAGATTCAGCCGGAAACAGAGGTAAAAATCAGCGCAAATATTTCAGCCTACATAACCGAGATTACTGTTGAACAAGGTGATTGGGTCGAACAAGGCCAGCATCTTATTTCACTGGAAGAAAAACAGTATCGAGCTATGTTGGAACAAGCCCGGTCTTCGGTGAAGTCAGCCAGGGCGCGCCTTAAGCAGGTGAAAGCCCAGAAAGACCGTTCGGAAACATTATTTAATCAGAATTTAATCTCAAACCAAGAAGTAGAAGCAGTTATTGCTGAGTATGAATTAGCCGAAAGTCAAGTAGAGCAAGCCCAGGCCGCTCTGGTAACGCGGGAGGATGAACTTTCCAAGACGCGTATTCTTTCACCTCAGTCGGGACTGGTAACCATGATCAATAAAGAAGTGGGAGAGATGGCGCTTGGTTCCATGTTCCAGGCTGATGTCTTGATGCAGGTGGCTGATCTGAATCGCATGGAAGTGGTTGTCGACGTCAACGAAAATGATGTGGTTGATGTATCACTGAATGATACGGTGGAAATTGAGATTGATGCATTTCAGGATACCTTGTTCAAAGGGTTGGTAAGTGAGATTGCCCATGTGGCCCAGACAACCGGAATGGGTACTCAGGAGCAGGTCACCAATTTCGAAGTACGCGTACGAATGCTGGAAACTCCTGAGCGTATCCGTCCCGGGATGAGTGCTACGGCAAATATTATTACTGATACACGCGATAGCGTGCTGGCGATCCCGATCCAGTGTTTGACAATTCGCCAAGAAGGTTATGACAAGCCGATGACATCGGATAAACGGCGTGATCGCCGTTCGGGCCGGAAAAAGGCTGAACAAGCGGAAAGTGATACTTCAAATGTGGAAGCACTGGAAAAAAAGCTGGAAAAGAAGAAGGTGCTGGAAGTCGTATTTGTTGTTGCTGATACCCTGGCCGGTGAAGACGTTCGACACCACAAGCAAAAGAAAGACGTACGCTATGCCCAAATTCGGCCAGTTACCGTAGGCATTTCCAGCGATACCCATTATGAGGTGCTGAATGGATTGTCCGAAGGTGAAGAAATTGTAGTTGGCAGTTATCGTGCTATAAGTAGAGAACTGAAGCATAATTCGGAAGTTAAAGTCGGAGATGCCTTTCAATATCGAAAGCAATAAATAATGATCAAACCTAATTTGGTATAGACAACAAGTCTTGTCAGCCTATTGTAATATTTGAATTGGAGGAAGCGTGGAGCAGTTGATATCACTGCGTGATATTTCGAGAATCTTCCAGGTTGGAATAGTGGAAGTACGGGCATTACTGGAAGTTAACCTGGAAATCAAGCCTAATGATTATATGTCAATTATGGGTCCGTCCGGTTCCGGGAAATCGACGCTGATGAATATAATCGGCTGCTTAGACACCCCTTCCACCGGCCGCTATGAATTTGAAGGGGAATTGGTTCATGAAATGGATGATAATCAATTGGCGTCGATCAGGAACCGGAAAATTGGCTTTGTCTTTCAAACATTTAATTTACTGCCTAAAGCCACAGCCCTGCGGAATGTAGAATTACCATTGATCTATGCTAACGTACCTCGCTCGGAGCGCCAGGAAATGGCCGAAAAATCACTTGCTAAAGTTGGCCTGGCTGATCGGATGACCCATAAACCCAATGAGCTTTCCGGTGGACAGCGCCAGCGGGTGGCAATTGCCCGTGCCCTGGTGACCAATCCATCAATAATTCTGGCTGACGAGCCTACCGGCAACTTGGATTCTAAGAGCGGTGAGGAAATTCTGAAGATTTTTGACAGTCTTCAGGCCGCCGGGAATACGATTATTATTGTTACACACGAGCAGTACATCGCCGAGAATGCTCATCGTACGATTCATTTGTTTGACGGTCGAATAACTGATGATATTACTAATAATAAAGCCCGGTAGTTAGATATGGAAAATGAGTATCGAACACCGATTAGCGAATGTTGATTTATGAATATTGGATGCGAACATGGACAAAAATACTTCAGAAATCATCATTGGATGCTCATTATTGGATATTCTCGAACAGTTCCCATAGTATGGCGTAATGAATTTAGATTGTGCCATAAATCTTAAACCGGGTGCTGCCTTGGCGGGCGATTAATGTTCAGTTTATTCATTGAAGATTTTCGCATTGCCCTGGAAGCCATTATCGCAAACAAAGTGCGCTCCTTCCTGACTCTGCTCGGCATTGTGATTGGTATTTTGGCAGTGACCCTCATGGGCACATTGATTTCCGGACTGGACCGCTCCTTCGATAAGAGCATGGATTTTCTGGGCCGGGATGTATTGTATATCAGCAAGCATGCCTGGTTCGAAAACCGCAGTTGGTGGGAAATCCGGAATCGACCGAATATAAAACCGGAATATGTTGATGATATCAAACGATTCTCCCGCTATGCCAAAGCGGTTACTCCCAGTGTATCACGACGGGTGACTGTGGTCAGGGATAAGAACAGTATAATGGGCGTGGAGTTGGAAGCAACCACAGTCGAGTTTCTCCAAACGTCGACTGCAAATGTTGAAACAGGCCGCTTTCTAACCCAGGGTGAAATACGCTCCGGATCGCGCGTGGCCGTTATCGGCTACGATATTGTCCAGGAATTATTTGCGAATGAGGATCCCATAGGTCAGAAAATTAAACTTGGCAACTATTCTTTCCGGGTGATCGGAGTCATGGAAAAGCAGGGAAAATTTCTGGGCATGATCAGCATGGATAATTGGATTGGGATCCCCTTGGGAACGTTCGAGCGTCTGTTCTCCCGGCGCGGTTGGTCTCAGATCCTGGTGAAAGTCGAAGGCGAACATATCGCTGATGCTAAAGATGAATTGACTGGTATCCTGCGTCGTATTCGCGGACTGAAACCGGGGGAAGAAGATAATTTTGCAATAAACCAGCAGGACGCCTTTCGAAAGCAATATAATATGATCAAACTGGCGATTGGCGGTACGGGCGTCTTTATTACTGTCTTGTCGCTGGTTGTGGGTAGTATTGGCATTATGAATATCATGTTCGTTACTGTTAAAGAACGTACTCGGGAAATCGGAATTCGGAAGGCGATTGGAGCTACCCGCAATATGATCCTGGGGCAGTTTATACTCGAGGCGATTATCATTTGCTTGTTGGGCGGCCTGCTGGGTTTGTCCCTGTCCTATGGTGGCAGCCTGCTGATCAATAAATTTGTGTTCCCTTCCGCAATGCCGATCTGGCTGGCGGTATTATCGATAATTTTAAGTGTGCTGGTGGGATTATTTGCCGGTCTGGCGCCATCCTACAGGGCGGCCAAACTGGATCCGATCGAGGCTCTGCGCTATGAGTAAAGTACGCAGCGGACACCTGGGCTTCACCCTGCGTGAAAGCATGCGTATGGCAGTAGAAGCAATTCGCAGCAATAAATTACGTGCCTCACTGACTTTACTGGGCATTACGATTGGTGTGTTTTCGGTGATCGGTGCTATGACGGCTATCCGTACTTTGGAATCATCAATCAACTCGGGTTTGAGTATCTTTGGCAGCAATACTTTTCTAATCCAGAAATACCCGCTTATTCAAATGGGCGGACATACCCGGCATAAATACCGCAACCGCAAGAGTATCACTTACCGGCAGTATGAAGAACTAAAAGAACGCGCCCGACTGCCGGTCAGGGTAAGCGTTATTGACGGCACCGGGGGCAAAAGCATCAAATACAAGGATAAACAGGCTAAAATAAGCGCGTCAGTAAATGGGGGTGACGAAGGCGCCCTGCAGAGTCTAAAGACCTATATCGCCGATGGCCGGGATCTGACCAAACAGGATGTTGATTTCTCCCGCAATGTGGTGATCCTTGGAATGGATATTGTCGATCAGTTATTTCCTTTTGAAGATCCCCTGGGGAAATATATTGTTGTGAACGGACTGAAATACCGCGTTATCGGAATCACTGAACGACAGGGTAATCTGTTTGGCCAGAGCCAGGATGATTTTATTTTGATTCCGATCTCCACTTACTTACGCCAGTTTAGCAATCGCTGGACTTCCCTGTCGATTACCATCGAGGCAGAATCCGTGGAGCTGTATGACAAGACCCAGGACGAAGTGGTAGGAATTATGCGGACAATTCGTAAAGTCGCCCCGGGCGATGACAACGATTTTGAAGTGGCTTCCAACGATGAATTGATTGATACTTTTGGTCAATTCACCGGCGGGGTAAAGCTGTTTGCCTTTGCCATCAGTATTATTGCCCTGGTGGTGGCGGGGATTGGAATCATGAATATTATGTTAGTCTCTGTTTCCGATCGGATTAAGGAAATCGGAATCCGTAAAGCCGTGGGCGCCAATCGTCGTGATATCCTAATCCAGTTTCTTACCGAAGCCGTCTTCCTCAGTGAATTTGGCGGTATTGCCGGTGTAATTCTGGGTCTACTCGGTGGCAATGCCGTGGCGATGATATTTAATATACCGGCAGTGATCCCGCTGGACTGGGCTTTTTATGGCCTGCTGGTCTGTTCCCTGATCGGGATTGGTTTCGGCAGTTACCCGGCTTACCGGGCGGCCAAACTGGACCCGATTGAATCATTGCATTACGATTGATTAGTCGATCGTAATAATTTACTAAGCACTATTTTATATTTTAAGCGTCCTTTTCCTTGGACGATCACGTTCACTGTGATAAATTTTTGCTTGTTAACAGGTACAATGGCACGGAAATTGTAAAACGAGGACAATCTTTGGGTAGTAGACTTAGAAACAAGCGTCATGACCGGCCGAATTGGTATATTGGCTACTGGCGAAAATCGATTTTTATTTATCAGGTCCCAGGTAATACTGAGCAATGAACATCGGTGTAATACCCGCCCGCCTCGGTTCAACACGTTTTCCTGGTAAAATCCTGGCCCCCCTCGCTGGTAAACCAATGGTCATGCATGTATATGAGCGTGCCAAGCAAGCAACTCGCCTGGATGAAATTCTGATTGCCGTTGATGACGATCAGGTAAAGACAATTCTCAAGCGTTTTGGCGCCAATGTTGTCATGACATCCGCTGATCATGAGTCCGGTACGGACCGGGTGGCGGAAGCAGTGGCGGGTATCGAAGCCGATATTGTGGTTAATATCCAGGCCGACGAGCCAATGCTGGAACCGGCGGTTATTGATGATCTGATTGCTGTATTCGACGATAAGAACGTAAACATGGCTACGGTTGCCAGTCGTGATTTGCCAATTCGCGCTATACTGAACCAGAATGTTGTGAAAATATTTCTGGATCAGAAAATGCAGGCTGTGGACTTCATGCGTGAGATGCCTGATAATATTATTGGAGGCTGTTACCGCCATATCGGCATCTATGCTTTCCGAAAAGATTTTTTAATCCAGTACACCAAGTTGAAACCCAGTAAAAGTGAAATGCGACACCATTTGGAGCAACTGCGCGCCCTGGATAATGGTTTACCGGTTCATGCAATCCTAACCGATTATGTGGCCTGTGGTGTTGATACACCCGAGGATTTGGATGAAGTAGCCGGTATACTGGAAAAACTGGAGTTATCAGTAACCGGCTAGTGCCGGCTATCTTTACAATCGCTTATTTGATCCCGCAGATGATCCAGAATAATAGTAAACTGACAGATAATATTAAGAAGGGATAAAGGAATGGCCCCAACCAGACCGACAAAATATATTTTCGTGCTGGGAGGAGTTATCTCCGGTCTTGGTAAGGGAATTGCCGCTGCTTCGATCGGCTACTTATTGAAAAGTTCCGGTTTACGGGTAACGATTCTTAAGCTTGACCCGTATCTGAATGTTGATCCCGGTACGATGAATCCCTATCAGCATGGCGAAGTATTTGTGTTGGACGATGGTTCCGAAACTGACCTGGATCTAGGGCATTATGAACGCTTTATCGATGTGAATATGTCCAAGCACAACAACGCTACCACCGGTCAGATTTACAGTACTGTAATCGAACGGGAGCGAGCCGGTGATTACCTCGGTGCCACTATCCAGATTATTCCCCATATTACCGACGAGATAAAAGCCAGGATTAAAGCTGTTAATACGCCCAAGCGTTTTGATGTGGTCATTTGTGAGGTGGGTGGTACGGTTGGTGATATCGAAAGCCTACCTTTCCTGGAGGCGATTCGTCAATTATCGGTGGAGGTAGGTTATCATAACCATTTAATCGTGCATGTGACCTTAGTGCCTTATGTTAAGGCCAGCGAAGAACTAAAAACCAAACCTACTCAGCATTCGGTCATGCGTTTACGCGAGATTGGTCTCTCGCCTGATATTATTTTATGCCGCTCGGAATACCGGATAGACCGTTCTACCCGGGATAAAATTGCACTTTTCTGTAATGTCGCCCCGGACCATGTTATCGAAGGAACCGAAGTAAAAAGTATTTATGAAGTACCTTTGGTATTTCATCGGCAGCAGGTTGGTGAAAAAATTGCCAAACGGTTGAAGCTGCAACGGAAAACGGATATATCCGAACTGGAATCATTTATCGACCATTATCGCAACCCGAATTGCGAGGTCACAATTGCCTTGTGTGGCAAATATACCGAATTGCCCGATGCCTATAAAAGTGTTCTGGAGTCATTCATCCATGCCGGCGTTGAAAATGATGCCCGGGTGAATGTGAAATGGATCCGTACTGAAGATATAAAATCCGATGAAGATGCAGCCCTGATATTTGACGATGTTAACGGCATTCTGATTTTGCCGGGATTTGGTGTCCGTGGTTCAGAAGGTAAAATCTTGGCCAGTAAATTTGCCCGGGAGAACCAGATTCCTTTCCTTGGTATCTGTCTGGGACTGCAATGTGCAGTGATTGATTTTGCTCGCCACGTCTGCGGTCTAAACGGAGCCGACAGCACCGAGTTTGATCCCCGAACGCGCTATCCCGTCATCGACCTGATGGAATCCCAGCGGGCGATAAAAGCCAAGGGCGGCACCATGCGCTTAGGGGCTTATGACTGCCAGGTTAGCGCCGGCTCGAAAGCATATACTGCCTACCGAACCCATAATATCTCCGAGCGTCACCGTCACCGCTGGGAATTTAATAACCGCTATCGGCAGCGGCTGGAAAAAAACGGACTGAAAATATCCGGAATAAATTCGGAATTAAATCTGGTCGAAATAGTGGAATTACCTGATCATCCCTGGTTTGTAGCCGGGCAGTTTCATCCCGAATTGAAAAGCCGGATCAACCGAGCGCATCCATTATTTCGTGATTTTGTAGCTGCAGCCATTACACATTTAAATACTGCCGGAATGTCAATATGACTGTCAAGATTGTGAAAATCAGTGCCGTTGAATTTGGCACATCTGATCTGCCTGTCATTGCCGGACCGTGTGTAATCGAAAGCCGGGAACACACCTTGCGTCTGGTGGAAGCGCTAAAAACCATTACCGGGCGATTGGGATTACCATTTATTTTTAAAAGTTCATTCGATAAAGCCAACCGGACTGCCGCCGCTGCTTACCGTGGACCGGGTCTCGAAGCTGGATTGCGTATCCTGGCGGAAGTCAAAACTCAATTTAATATTCCGGTATTAACTGATATTCACTGGCCTGAACAAGCTCAGAAAGTAGCGCAGGTGGTCGATGCCATCCAGATACCGGCTTTTTTATGTCGCCAGTCCGATCTGCTTGTCGCAGCGGCTCAAACCGGTAAACCGGTGAATGTTAAAAAAGGACAGTTTCTCGCTCCCGGCGATATGCGGAATGTGGTGCAAAAATTGGAACAGGCCGGTAACCGGGATATTTTACTGACTGAACGTGGCGTGCAATTCGGATACAGTAATCTGGTTTCTGATATGCGTTCAATCGCTATCATGCGTAAGACCGGTTATCCGGTAATTTTTGACGCTACACACAGTGCCCAGTTACCGGGTGGAAGGGGTGATGCTACGGACGGAGTACGTAAGTATATTCCGGTAGTGGCCCGCGCTGCAGTAGCCGCCGGATGTGACGGAATCTTTCTTGAAGTGCATGACAATCCCGATCAGGCCCGCTCCGATTCAGCCACGCAGTGGCCACTGGACAAGCTTGAACAATTATTGATTGAATTAAAAATGATCAGGTCTGCCGTGCAGTCGTTTTATAGTAGACCGAAAACTGATTGAAATGCAAAATAAAGAATTACAGCAAAGAACACAGCCGATTAAAATGCTTATTTGTGATATCGATGGCGTTTTGACCGACGGAACGGTCTATTTGGGACCTGATAATTTTGAATTGAAGCGTTTTAGTATTATTGATGGTGCCGGATTTTTTCTGGCTAAGGCCGGAGGCTTAAAAACAGCCCTGATCTCTGGCCGCTATTCGCCTGCAACCGAAACAAGATTTAAAGAACTTCCCATAGACCAATTATATAATGGTGTGGTTAATAAACTGGAACCATACGCAGAGATAAAAACCAAATTCAATTTGACGGATGCGGAAATAGCCTACGTCGGTGATGATCTGATTGATATATCCATTTTGGAACGGGTTGGATTACCGATTGCAGTGCAAAATGCCTATGCACCGGTTAAAGAACGGGCTATTTATGTCACAGAAAAAAATGGTGGCGAAGGGGCTGTCCGTGAAGTGATTGACCTGATTTTGACTAACCAGGGTAAATATGAATTAGCCCTGAATAATCTGAAGTCAGACCGTTTTGGAGGAGAAATTGAGCAAGAGTAATATCGAAGTCGGCCGAAGGGCAATCAGAATTGAAACCGAATCCATCCGTGCCTTGGAAGAGCGTATTAATTCCGATTTTAACGAGGCCGTGGTAGCCATTCTCAACTGCAAGGGTCGTGTAATTGTAACCGGAATGGGTAAAGCGGGGCTGATATCTCAGAAGATCGCTTCAACCCTGGCCAGTTCCGGTACACCAGCTATCTTTATACACCCTGGCGATGCTCTGCATGGTGATCTC
>DAOWAH010000378.1 GCA_030634675.1 Fidelibacterota bacterium | reverse complement strand
CGGCTTTTTTTATAGGAGTATTAAGGTCATGAGAAATAAATCAGGATTTTCGCTTATCGAGCTTCTGGTGGTGATAGCCGTCATTGCTGTGGTTTCTGCAGTTATGGTACCCAGTATCATCAGCTGGCGTAATGGTGCCAAGCTAAGAGGTGCTGCCGGTAATCTGAAAGGCGATCTGGAAATGGCCAAAGTAAACGCCATAAAACAGAATAATTTTGTAGCTGTCAAATTTAATGGCAATGCTTATGAGGTCTTTGTGGATATGAGTGGCGATGGCAATCGGGATGCCGATGAACTGCTCTTAAAAACTAGAACCCTCCCTGCCGGTGTCATATTCGACTTTAGTCATGAAGACTGGACTTTTCCGGGTAATGTGACGAAATTTAACGGAAGAGGAACCGCCGATAATGGTACGGCAATCTTAACAAATGTTCAGGGGCAGGAAAGACACATCAAGATATCTCCTTTAGGACGTATACGGGTGGAAATTCTGAATTAGATGCACTTCATTGTGGAGAATATATTATGGCTCAGAAAATTGGTAACGGACCGTTATTAAAAAATAAAAAGGGTTATATGATTATGGAAGCCCTGATTGCCATTGCCATATTTGCAATTGGATTTATGGCTGTTGCTACTCTGGTCTTTTCTGCTGCCCGAAACAATACCAACGGAAATATTTTAACGCATGCCAATATGCTGGCCAGAGAAAAGATGGAGGAGCTCAAAAGCACGACGGACTTAACTGAACTCGATACCTCTGAAGCACCGGAAACAGTCGGTGGTATGTTCACGCGCACATGGACTGCCAGCGACCCGTTTACATCTAATACCTCTCGATACATTCAAGTCATTGTGAGCTGGACGCGCAAAGGAAAAAATCAACAGGTGGTTATGGAAACGATAACCAAAGGCAAAGGAATATGACTCATTCTCTTTATACGCATAGAAAACGGACAAGGCTTCGATTACGCATCACCAAGCGCCAAGCCGGCTTCACCATGGTAGATATTTTGGTGGGGCTCGCGTTGGCATCTGTGGTTATGGTTGCCATCATAAGCCTGTTTACCACCGTTGGGCGCTCATATACACTCCAGAACGTTGCCGCTGATGTCCAGCAGGTTACCCGAGCCGGCATTGAGCATATGGCGCAGAATATACGCATGGCCGGCCTCGATCCTTTTGGAGGTGCTGGAGCCGAAATTACAGAATTTAAAGCCGATAAAATCCAATTTAGCCTTGATCGCTGCGACAGCCCGATAGGAACGGAAGGCTGCGGATTTCCCGATGGTGATGTAGACGATAAATTTGAAAAAGTTACATACCAGTGGGATCCCGCAGAAAGAAAACTTAAGCAGGTTCTATATGAGGGAACTGGAAGTGAGTACACGGCAACCCTAATCGAAAATGTCAACAACTTACAGTTTACCTACCTTGATAACGATAATGGTACGCCGGCCACTACTGCAGATATCAGGACGGTTATCATTACCCTGACTGTAGAGGATCCTGCCGGACGCGGCGGAACGATCAGTCGTACGTATTCCGCACGGGTTGGAATCCGAAATCTTGGTTTGTAATCGCCGTTTGACCTGTAATCAAAAGAGGAAATTTCACGATGCAAAAGCTGATTCAGCAATTAAAAAATGAAGACGGATACTTCTTGATTATATCCACCATGATGCTGCTGGCCTTGATTACGATCATCAGTATTGCGGCTTCTAATACCGCCAGAACAGAGGTGCAAACCGCCGGAAACGATTTAACGTATCAGCGCAACCTTTATCTGGCGGAAGGCGCCACCATGGAAGCAGTGGACCAACTGCAAAATGACCCCAACCCCAGGGATCTGCCTTTTGTTGAAGCCGGGCTTAAAGTAATCGATGATGAAAATTTTGCGGATAACTGGGAGGCGAACTCACAGGCGGTAACAACGACGATGGATTCCAGCGGCAAAACCCGTTTTCGGGTCAGTTACGCGGGAACCCCTGTTGTTTATTCATTTCGTATTGTCAAGTCCAGGGTGCATGGATTTGCAGTTTATGGTCG
>DAOWAH010000088.1 GCA_030634675.1 Fidelibacterota bacterium | reverse complement strand
TTTTGTTCCCTGAGCTTTTTCTACAACCCGCTCTACAAACCCCCGGGCTACTTTAAAATTCACATCCGCTTCCAGTAATGCACGGCGTATTTCACGTGCAGTCTGCTGGATATTGGCGTCCGTGATTTTTCCCAGTCCGCGTAAATTCCGTAAAACCGTATCAAATCGGTCAGTTAGCTGATCAAACATCGTCTTTCAATTCCAAAATAGCAGGCGAAATTAGGATTACAATAATTGATGAACAAGAGATAAGAGACGGTAGTTTTATTAAATTTGCCACGATTTTAGTAGAAAAAAAATTTTACGTCTCACTCACCCGCTACCGTTTCCATTTATTAGATTTTGACAGCTTTGGTTACTTTACTCAGTACGAACTTACGTGGGAAGAGGCCTATAATATCCAAATAATCATCTGTGAAACACTGTTCTGGTCAATTGTATATTCTATTTTTAAAAGCGTTTTCCCGAACTAATCGATTGAATAACTATCAGTATCGAAACATTGCTAATCGTATTAAATTTTCCTGATATATTTCATTAAAATAATTTAATCGCATGATTACTTCAGTATCCATGAAGTCACTCTTCACCGTGACCCCTAACTGGGGGATACATGAATAATCATCGAAATATTACTTCATAAATATGATTGTTCATAAATCAGTAAAAATAATTAACCACCGGAATTGAAAGGTAAAAAATTGGATAGAATTATTAAACCACCTACCGGAACAAAGCTTACTTGCAAGAACTGGTTAATAGAAGCAGCCTACCGCATGATCCAGCATAATCTGGATCCGGACAATGCGGAAAACCCTGATGAACTGATTGTCTACGGCGGTACTGGCCGCGCTGCTCGTAACTGGGAATGTTTTGATGCCATCCTGGAAGCCTTGAAAGAACTGGAAGTCGATGAAACCCTGCTGATTCAGTCCGGAAAACCAGTAGGTGTTGCCAAAACCCATGAAAATGCCCCCCGGGTACTGATTGCCAACTCTAACCTGGTACCCAATTGGGCCAACTGGGACTATTTTAATGAATTGGAGAAAAAAGGCTTGATCATGTACGGTCAGATGACTGCCGGCAGTTGGATCTACATCGGAACCCAGGGAATACTCCAGGGAACTTACGAAACATTTGCCGAGGCCGCCCGCCAGCACTTCAATGGTGATCTGAACGGACGCCTCGTTCTTACAGCCGGGTTGGGGGGGATGGGTGGTGCTCAGCCCTTGGCAGCAACTTTTAACGGTGGCGCTGCTCTGGTAGTTGAAGTAGATGAGAAGCGGATCAAAAAACGTTTAAAAACCAAATACTGCGACCTGATGGAAACCAATCTGGATACAGCCCTTGAAAAAATACTGGCCGCTAAAGCTGAAAAACGCTCATTATCAGTTGGACTACTGGGCAATGCGGCCGATGTTTTCCCGGAATTACTGAGCAGAGGAATTATTCCTGATCTGGTCACCGATCAGACCTCGGCACACGATGAGCTGAATGGTTATATTCCGGCGGGTATTCCCTATTCTGATGCACTGGAATTGAGAAAATCTAATCCGGATAAATATAAGCGGATAGCCTATGATTCAATGGTCAAACACTGTCGGGCCATGGTCGAATTTCAGAAAAAAGGAGCCATCACGTTTGACTACGGTAACAATCTACGCGGCCAAGCCCTGAAAGCGGGGTATTCGGACGCTTTCTCTTTCCCGGGATTTGTCCCCGCTTATATCCGCCCCCTGTTCTGTGTTGGGAAAGGTCCCTTCCGCTGGGTAGCGTTGTCCGGTGATCCGGAGGATATATATACCACCGATCGGGAATTGATGAAATTGTTCCCGGAAAAAAAGGCGCTTCACCGCTGGTTGAAATTGGCCGGTGAAAAAGTTGCGTTTCAGGGATTACCCGCCCGTATCTGCTGGCTGGGCTATGGTGAACGGGATAAGGCCGGATTATTATTTAATGATCTGGTGAAAACAGGACGGGTCAAAGCACCAATCGTGATCGGTCGCGATCATCTCGATGCCGGTTCTGTAGCTTCACCCAACCGCGAGACAGAAGCTATGAAAGATGGCTCGGATGCCATTGCCGACTGGCCGATTTTGAATGCCCTGTTAAATACTGCCTCCGGTGCGACCTGGGTATCATATCATCATGGCGGCGGAGTCGGAATCGGCTATTCCCTCCATGCCGGCCAGGTGATTGTTGCCGATGGTACGGAAGCCGCAGCCATCCGCCTGAAGCGCGTGCTCACTAATGATCCCCTGACTGGTATTTTCCGCCATGTGGATGCGGGATATCAGACCGCCCTGAACTGTGCCAGCGACAATCAGATTATTATCCCAGGTAGGTAAGATAAAAATCCGGGACGTAAATCAGCAAATCAATGGTATGAACCCCAGGGCAAGCCCTGGACCCACTATTCCACCGCAAGCAGCAGGGGGAATTTAACAAGCCCGTCTCGTCCGCCGTAGTCGTACGCGAAGGTGGATTAAACCCGTCCCAGGCTCAGATCACAAACGATTTCAGGCGCATGACTTCAAAATAGCAATCCGTTTCGAATCGAATGGTCTGGGAATCGATTAATTCAGCGCCGGGGTAGAATGATACCCGATACGCTTGTACCTGTTGTTTATATCTGATTTCTACTACAAATCTATTCGGAAGCTCCAACAGACAAGATCTAAAATCTCCCTGTAGTGCTGATTTTACACCATCCCGAATCAGGCTAACAGCTATTGCCGGCTGTAGGCTGATAGTGGAATTTCCGATACCGTTTTTCACAGCGACGGTTTTGATATTGCCGTTCATTTTTCCCACTTCATTGCAAATATCCTCATCACCGGATAGAAAGGCGACGGGTACCTTCAATTCAGTCGCAACATAACCGTGCAGGAGAAATTCCGAGGCATATATATCATTGATCTTGATATAGACAATCACAGATGATCGTATCGTATGGGCCAGCGGACTGCCGCCGGAGCCAGCCCGGGCGTGGTAGCCGATAAACAGAACCGCTGCAAATGATTCATCCAGCTCCTGTACCATCGAGTAGGGATGTCCGCTCCAACCCCGGATCAACTGTGTTTTAGGAGGAAGTTCAGCCGCAATGATATTCCGTCCCGTGGCATGGGCATCCTTAATCATAATCTCATGTGCGCCGGCAGCGAATGCGCCCTCGCAGGCAGCTACTACTTCTGCCGTCATTTGCTGCTGGAATTCCCGGTAATCCCCTTTGTCTTTGTTCGCTTCATCCCAATGCGTGGATCCGCATACTCCTTCAATATCCGCACTGATATAGATTTTCATTTCAAACTCATGTTTTCTAAACAAAATTACATCCATCAAAACCTTTTATAAACGATATTTACCGTTCGTAGAATTTTTCTTAATATAAGTGTTTATAGTGTATATCTTTACTAAGGTAAGAAATTAAAAATTCATGTTTCTAATACAGGTAACCGCTGGCCATGCATAATAATTGTTTCAATCGCGTTCATATTAAATATCTAATCCTGATCGTGTTAATAGTCGCCACCACCACTTATGGACAGATCTACATCGGTGATTATATGGGTATTCACTCTGAAATACTTCATGAACAACGAGTTTTATTGGTGCATTTACCGGAAGATTACGATGATTCAGAAGCGCGTTATCCGGTAATGTATTTGCTGGATGGTGATGCCAATTTTCATCATGTAACTGGCTTGGTGGATTTCTTATCCGATCTAGATCACATGCCACAAATGATTGTGATCGGGATTCGAAATGTTGATCGCATTCGCGATTTTACACCGACGCCAATGGCTCATCTTTCTACATCAGGTGGGGCGGAGCATTTTCTTAAATTCCTAAAAGATGAATTGATACCAAGTATTGATGCAAATTATCGAACAGTGCCCCATCGATTGCTGGTAGGACATTCATTCAGTGGTTTATTCAGTATTTACACTGTTATGGCTGCACCAAATTTGTTCAATGCCCATTTTGTTATCAGTCCATATTTGTTGTACGAAGAAAACACAATTCTTGATGATGCTAAGCACCTCATGCAGTCGGGTAACGAAGACCCTCACCTGCTCTACGTCGCTGTCAGTAGCGAAGAGAAAAAGCTTTTAGCTCCCTGCCGACAACTCAAACGAATTATAAAGCGGAATCCAGAATACAATTATCAGTTCAAATTGGATGTTATCGATGATAGCGATCATGCTACTGTGCATCATGATGCAGTGTACGAAGGTCTAAAAGAATTGTATCGTGATTGGCAATTTCCTCTGCGAGATGTTACCGGAGGGGTACAAGCATTAAAACTCCATTATAGCAATCTCTCCCAGCGATTGGGCTACAAGGTGATACCCAAGGAGCACGATGTCAACAATATTGGGTATACCCTGCTTACAGCTGGTCGCCGAACAGCCGCGATTGCAGTGTTTGAGTATAATGTCAGCCTTTATCCCGGTTCAGCAAATGCTTTTGACAGTCTCGGCGAAAGTTACGCAGAAATTATGGAGCTAGCTCTGGCTCTTGAAAATTTTCAGCATGCAGTGAACAAAGGTATTAATAATTCCGATCCTAATTTACATATTTATCAAAAGCATTTTTCCGATCTGCAAGAAGAAATGAAAGAATAGGGTTATTTTGTATCGATTTTTTACTTGCTGTGTTAACTAAAATATATCGATACTACCCCTATTGAATTTGGGTTGTCTTAGCTTTGGGATCGACTCGATTTGAATATGAGAGAAGTCAAACGGATGCTACATAACAATAGATTCGCATCGTCTAAAGGAAAAGTACTGCTGTGCTTTTTAACGATCCTGTTATTAAGTGGCTGTGGCCAGAAACACGAGTCAATAATTATCGGCCGGGTTCACCAGCTCCGGTCGGCGATAATGGATGAAAGCCGGTATTTATATATCTATAAACCTGAAGGTTACGAATTATCCGGTAAACGATATCCGGTTTTATACTTACTCGACGGTGACGCTCATTTTAATCACGTAGCCGGGATAATTGAGTTTCTGGCCCAACGCGTTCAAATACCAAAAATGATCGTCGTTGGGATCCAGGTTGAGAATCCTGAGATTGATTTTTCAAATTTTCAGGAAATAAAAGAATCCGGAGCAAGTCCAAATAACCAGTTCCTCCGGTTTATAGAATCGGAAGTCATTCCTTATATCGAGGAGAATTATAATACCCAACCCTATCGTATTCTGGCTGGACATTCCCTCGGAGGTCTGTGTGTTTTAAACACAATGCTGACTAAGCCTGGAATATTCAATGCTTATCTATCGATCAGTCCCTGGTTGAAACATAATAATAATCAAATTTTGAGAGATATTAAAGATCAAATTCCAAGCCGGACTTATACTAACGATTTCCTCTTTATAAGCTATGCAGGAACTGAATATTATGCCTTGGATCAGTTTGAAGAACTAGAGGAAATTTTATCTAAAGGCGCACTCGGGACCCTCCGTTGGACAGTGAACGTACAGGATCAGGAATGTCATGAAACGACTTCAAATCCTGGAATCTGGCAGGGGATAAAATTACTTTATGCAGATTGGCGAGTACCTCATTTCATGATGCGCAGTGGAATCGAAACCATTAATACCCATTTTAAAAACATCTCAAAGCAGTTTGGGTATGATATCCTCATTCCTGAATTGGTTCTAAATATTGTTGGCTACCAAATTCTGGAAACCGGTGATTTTGAAGAGGCTATAACCATATTCGAACAGACTGTTGATACATACCCAAATTCGGCTAACGCCTATGATAGTCTTGGGGATGCTTATGAACAAGCGGGCAATCTGGAACTGGCATTAGACAGTTATAATATGGCCTATGAAAAAGCAATTCGGATGGATGATCCCAATCTAAAGATGTACAAAAACCATATCTCACGGATCAGAAAAAAACTCCGGGATAGCTCTTAATATTGATTCTAACATTACTTTATCTGGAAATTTAGTTTTACCAAGCTTGATTGGGTGTAACCAAACTGGGAAACCAGGTATTATTTTCTTAAGGATGCTTTTGAAAAAATATGTTCTGGAATATCAACATCAAATTCAATTGAATCGATAATAAATTCCGTACCTTTACCTTTTGAAAGGACATCCTTGAAAACCATGCGCTTGGGATACCAGCGTCCTTCGACCTGAAATACTTCTTTGATCGTGATTGTTTTTAGCAGTTTTCCGCTTTTGGCAATAAGATCCTGTTTTAGACCCAGCATGCGTTCCTGATCGATCCAGATTTTCTGAGAGTGATAGGCAACATCATCCACTTTCGCAGATAATTTTAGTACCCAGCAATCTCGATCTCCAATTGACTCAGAACCCAAAATTTCGGCTGTATATGTTTCCGATAGACTGCGGTCTTCCATCATATCTTCGTAAGAAAGATCAGAGCCCATCATTGATTGTCTCAGCATGTGTCCGGCAATCCGGATGATCCGGTCGGATTGAGGCGAATACATCCATAGCTGATCTTCCAGCTTCAACATCTTGGTACCTTTTTCACGGGCTGGCGCCAGATATTCGGAGAAAGATTTATTGGTACCCTGGATCCAGCTTTTGGATGTCATTGTCCGAATAGTTCGTCGACCATGTACTATCATAGTCGATGTGATAGCCCGGTTTCCAGACATTATATTGGTATCCACTTGCTTCAGGATTTCTTCACCAGTGGGCGTTTGGCTGACACCCAAAGCAGGAATCAGACAGACCAAACCAAATAGTAGTTTTTTCATAATTGATAACCTTAGTTAAGTCGAATTAACAATATTTGTCGCAAATAGGTTAGACCTCCAGTTCTTTAAATAACTGGGCAGTCTGCCGTTTATAGATTCCAATACCTGATAGCATCGTACCAAGGACTGTGGCAATCAACCC
>DAOWAH010000306.1 GCA_030634675.1 Fidelibacterota bacterium | reverse complement strand
TGCTCTTCACGATCTGGTTGGTAAACTGTTGGGAAAACCGTGGTATCAAATTTGGGGCTTCGATCCGGCCAATACACCTGACACAACCTATACGATCGGAATCGATACACCCGAAATTATTCGCCAGAAGCTGAGCGAAGCCGAACCATACAACATCATTAAAATAAAACTTGGCCGTGACAATGATCGCGAGATCGTCGAAGCAATTAGATCGGTCACCGCTAAACCATTGACTGTTGATGCCAACCAGGGCTGGACCGATAAACACCAGGCACTGGATCTGATCCACTGGTTGAATGAACGTAACTGCCTGCTGATTGAACAACCGATGCCCAAAGAGCTGATCGACGAGACGGCCTGGCTGACCGAAAACAGTCCCCTGCCGACGATCGCTGATGAAGCGCTGCAGCGCCTGGCTGATGTACCGGGGCTTAAGGGCGTTTACTCAGGTATAAATATTAAACTTATGAAATGTACCGGCCTGCGGGAAGCTCATAAAATGCTGATTCTGGCGCGTTCCCTGGGAATGAAAGTCATGTTGGGTTGCATGACCGAAACCAGTTGTGCCGTATCGGCAGTTGCCCATCTTGCCCCCATGGTGGACTGGGCCGATCTGGATGGCAATCTGCTGATCGCTAACGATCCTTATGAAGGAATGAAAATTATCAACGGGAAAATCACATTATCACAACGTCCCGGTATCGGATTAATTTGATAGTCGGATCAAATATTCCTCGATCCCATTCAGCACGGCCGCAGCCAATTTCTTCAAATTATCATCGGATAACATGAATAGTTCATCTTCCGGGTGGGTCATGAAAGCACCCTCCACCAGGAAGATGATCATATCGGTCTGGCGAGTTATATAATAAGTGCGGTGTACTTGTCCGAATGGTTCTAACCCCAAATCTACGAGATGGGGATAAACTGCCCGGGCGAATGGCCAGTTCTGAGGACTGGTATAGTAGGTGCTGGTCCCACTGACTTCCATTGGATTACGCGTGGACCCGGGAGCGTTGTTATGTAACCACAGAAAAATATCTCCCTGTGCTTCACGGGCAATTATCATCCGCTCGTATAATTGGAAGGTAGTATCTACTTGGCGAGTCGGAATCACGATAGCCCCCCGCTCCTGAAGCATTTTCCCCAGATATTGAGCATAGACCAGGTTGACATCCTTCTCGTTTATTCCCGATGGACCGACCGCTCCGCGGTGCTCGCCTCCGTGACCGGCATCAAGGACAAATGTCAAGCCTTCAAAGGGATTATACGGGTTAATCTCAGGTGGAACTTTAATATCAAATCTAAAACGATTCTCTTCATAATATCCACGGTAGCCCCACTGTTGGTCAGTATCCAGAAATATGTCGAAACGCAGTACATCATCATCCTCTGCCACCCACTCATAGTGATCGATCAACGGACAGCTATCGGGGTAAACGGTCCATTCATTGAAAAATCTGGTCCGGTAGAAATATAGTGCTAATTTTTGAGGAGTGGTTGATTGGACAATTTTGAATGGAATCTGCTCAGTCAGGTTGAACCGTAGTGTTACCCACCCGGAATCCACTTCAGTGGATATCCCATACATGCCAGCCTGGGGCAGGTTGCGTCCGCTGGGTAGTTGCGAGACGGCGCGCCGGGCAACGAAACCGGTTCGGTGATTCGATAATGCAACTTTCCAGTACCGGCCTAGATCCACTAATCCTTCCAGCATAATTCCAGCCGGTAAAATCATTAATATTTCACCATTGGGAGCATGCCTCACCAAAGTTGTATTCCAGTTTGTTTCCAGCAAAAGTGGTTGCTTTTCTATCGCTATTGTGACCCTTCCGGTTGAACGGGCTTTAACCGTTTGGCCGTCAGAGCCTTTTAATCTGAATAATATCGGCTTATTTCGGCATTTATCGTCGGTTGTAATTTCGCAGGTACCTTCGTAGATACCGGTTCCCTCAATTAAGACCGATTGAATTTCAGTCATTGGTAAATAACCACCTGTAATGGACGGTATTTTGAATTGGGCACTACCATTGGGAGTTCCCTGAAAGCGTACTGTCCAGCGGTCAGGGCGATATATCGAAATATTGTTTTCCGGTATAATTGAAGTCTGATCGATTTGAGTAAACGGTTGATCCGGATCAAAACGTTCGGGTCGGAACAGGCTGATTGTCGATTCCACACGACAGGTATCGGTTAAATAAAGCACCTGAAACCTGTTCCATCCCGGCTCAATTCCAAATAGTCCGACAAATGAACCGCTGCTGAATATTTGGATAGTATCGCCGTCGATTATCAGCACACCGGAGGTATCTCTAGCCCAGCCACCAAACCGGTAGTGAGTACTGTAAACAGTATCTGAATCTGCCGGATAAGTGAATAGGAAATGCCGCACCGAATCCCGATCAGCAATCATTTCAGCAAAAATCGCTTCAATCGAATAGAGTTCTATCCAGTCATGACCATAACGGGTGGGAAACAAGTGCAGGTACAATGTGTCATTTAATTCGGGATAAATCAGGTTTAAATATTGATTTTCTCCGGTTAGGCGGGCTAATTGTCCGATAAAATCCGTCAGATTGTATAAACCATTTGGTATCAGCCTGGATCCGGTAATTGTCAGGAAGTAATCGGTTGAGTCCGAAGGCGGTCCCAAATGCTGCAACTGTTCCCCCCGCCTCTCAAGCAGATTGGATTTGTAAATAATTTCAAGCGAGTCCCGCTCCAGTGAATCAGCCATTGCACCATCA
>DAOWAH010000303.1 GCA_030634675.1 Fidelibacterota bacterium | reverse complement strand
TAATAATCCGACTATTATGGCGGGATTGCTGATTGGCGGTATGCTGCCTTTCGTATTTTCGTCCTTTGCCATGCGGGCGGTTGGCGAGGCGGCCTTTGAAATGATCGAAGAAGTACGCCGTCAGTTCCGGGAGATTAAAGGTCTGCTGGAAGGCAAAGCCAAGGCCGACTATGCCCGTTGTGTGGATATTGCCACCACCGCGGCCATTAAAAAAATGATTGTACCAGGCTTGCTGGCAATATTGACGCCGGTCTTTTTCGGTTTAATATTAAATGAGCCCGAGATGCTGGGCGGTGTACTGGCCGGTGTGACCGTGTCCGGCGTACTGATGGCAATTTTTATGGCCAATGCCGGTGGTTCCTGGGACAATGCTAAAAAATATATTGAGAGTGGCGCTCACGGCGGTAAGGGCAGCGATGCCCATAAAGCTGCCGTTGTTGGTGATACAGTAGGCGATCCTTTTAAAGATACGGCCGGACCATCATTGAATATTCTGATTAAACTAATGTCAGTGGTGTCTCTTGTTATAGCGCCCTTGTTCCCGCCCTTGTAAACTGGAGGAAATGTGAAATACTACGAAGTTCTCTACATTGTTAATCCTAACCTCGAACGACCCCGTTTGGATGAGATTAAAAAAGAGGTGGCCGACGAGGTAACTAAATTATTGTCAGCTGAGATAATTAACCACCGCATCTTTGGCAAGAAACGTTTGGCTTACCAGATTGAAAAGCACAAGTATGGAACTTATATACTGTTGCATTTTGATGCCCAGGATAATATCCGTTTGGTTGAATTAAATACATTTTTCAAACTGAATAAAGCTATTATCCGACAACTTGTTGTACGTCTGAATCAACGCCCTGAAAAGGATTTAAGTCCGGAAATTGGTGTTTTGAATGTTGATGAAAGACGACATAAAGAGTCGGTAGCAGTACCAGCCGAAGAACCAAGCCCGGAAACAGAAAAGGTCGATATTCCTGTGGTAGAGGTTGAAGAAACTCCTGTTGAGGAAGCCGCGGCGGTAGAAGTTGAAGCCGAAGAAATTACTGATGTAAAACCGGAAGTTGAACCGGTTGAAGAAAAAACCGAAGATAAGTCGTAAGACCGAAGGATTGAAATATGGCTTTTGATAGTAAACGAAAATTCTGTTACTTTAAAGAAAACGGAATCAATGAGATCGATTATAAGGATGTCAAGCTTTTAAAACGCTTCACCACCGAGCAGGGTAAAATAATACCCCGCCGGGTAACTGGTACCAGCGCCAAAATGCATCGCAAACTGGTGCGGGCTATTAAACGAGCTCGTAGCATCGCCCTGATGCCCTTCACCAATGAAGCCGGCGATTAGTGTTTAGCAGGGAACATCATCCTCAATCGATAGAATTTTAAGGACACAGAGGTTAATTATGGACGTTATTTTACTTCAGGATGTTGAAAATCTGGGTATGGCCGGTGACATTATAAATGTAAAACCCGGATATGCCCGCAATTTTCTGGTGCCGCGCGGATATGCCCTCAGGGCTTCCAGACGAAACCTAGCTGTGGCTGAAGAACAGAAACGAATCGCCGGAGCCCGGGCGCGCCGTGAACGTAAGGCTCAGGAGGCGCTGGTGAACAAACTTACCGGCATCGAGCTTACGATTGAAGTTCAGGTTGGTGAAGAAGAACGCATGTTTGGTTCGGTGACCAGTCAGGATATCCATGCCGAATTGGAGGCCAAAGGAATTACCGTAGATCGCCACGATATCTTATTAGTAGAACCGATTAAAGCCTTGGGAATCTACAATGTGCCTGTTAAGGTCAGTGCCGATTTGAAGCCGGAACTCAAGGTTTATGTGATCAAAGTATAGAATTAAACCTCCTCCTCCCAAAAACCCCTGGCCGACTCTCCGAGTCACCGGGGGTTTCTTTTATACCCGCCTATGTTATAATTCCATTCCTTGTTCCAGGCTCCTTTTTCGTTGCTCCATGCCCAACCACCCAGCTATTTTCGCCCGTCATGTATGCCGAAGTTGCCTTTCCAATCTCCAGTTACCAGACTTTCACCTACCAAATTCCTGTTGATCTGACCGACCAGGTTAGGGTTGGAGTCCGCGTGAAGGCGCCCCTGGGGCGACGTACGGTCCAGGGTGTGGTTGTTAGCTTGATGGACAAAACGAATTTTAAAGGTAAACTTAAAAATCTAATAGCGCTGGTGGATGACCAGCCAGTACTGGATGAACAACTCTGGGAGTTGCTGCACTGGACCAGCCGGTACTACCTGACGCCCCTGGGACAGGTAGCCCGCGTGGCCATGCCCCGTAGTCTCAGTACCCGTTATCACCCACCTAAATACCAGCGGGTGGTTTTTAAATCATTTAGCGATGATTTTGATACCCTGAAAAAGGTTAAACCAGCCCAGGCCAGGGTACTCGAAAAATTAGCGGCCGTAAAGAAACCAGTCGTGTTGGCTGATTTGAATAAACTGGTTAGTAATCCGGCTGCGATTTGCCGCAAATTAGCAGCTCAGGGTCTGGTGGAAATTAGTTCGGAAATTCGTTATCCCGATGCCACCGGATTTAGCTTTGATCCCATCGAAAAGGAAATAATATTTTCAGAATCACAGCAAGTGATCATAGATAAATTATCTAATGCTTTGTCGGGAAAGCAATTTTTTCCTGCATTATTGCACGGTGTTACCGGAAGCGGGAAAACCGAAATCTATATTGATCTGGTTCGCCAGACATTGGAACAGGGACGGACCGCAATCATGTTGTTGCCTGAGATTTCCTTGACGCCCCAGATTGCCGGCC
>DAOWAH010000028.1 GCA_030634675.1 Fidelibacterota bacterium | reverse complement strand
GATTGCGTGTTTTAGCCGGTGAACATTTCTGGTGCTAGTTCACCTTTACAGATTTTATTAACGGCGCCGGTCATTGTTATGAAAAATTCATTCTCAATATTTATGTCGATATCGCCACCGGCACAATGAACCGTAATCTGTTGGTCGCAATATCCCAACCGGTGAGCCACGGCCGCAGCGGCACAACTGCTGCTGCCGGATGCCAGGGTATAGCCCACGCCTCGTTCCCAGATTTCAATTCTGATATTATTACTGTCAATTATTTCCATAAACTGCACATTGGTACGGTTCGGGAAGCGGGCGGCGGTTTCAATGGCGGGTCCAATACTACGGGCTAATTCCGCTGTAACCTGGTCCGGGAGGACAATGCAATGGGGATTACCAATGCTGGCGGCACAATAACGGTAATCCTGCCCTGCAACTGATATGGTTTCATTCAATACCTCCCGCGCAGGTCCTGTAACCGGAATTTTAGCGCTATCAAAGCTTACCTGACCCATTTCAACCGATACTGTATGCCTGCCCGGATGGACCAGCGCCCGAACGATACCACCAGGTGTGTTAATGGTAAATACCTCAGCCTGCACCAAACCCTGATCAAACAGGTAACGACTGAATATCCGCAGCCCGTTGCCGCTCTTCTCAAATTCATTCCCATCGGGATTGAATAGCCGTAGGCCGAAGTCGCCGTCCTCTGATTTATACGGCCCCACCAGAATTCCGTCTGACCCCACTCCCAGGTGGGGATGACAGATACGGATGATCTGCTCCGGGGTCAAAGCAGCGTTAAGCTGTGCGGGATCGATGACAATATAATCGTTGCCTAAAGCCTGGTATTTATGGAATTCCATTTTCAGGCCGGTTTTAATTTTGGTTCGATTTTTCCTAAAAATGATAACAGTAAATGGATATCGTCACTGCCTGAAACGCTCAAACGCTCCAACATGCGCCCATGTAATTGGGACTCAGGCGGAATACCGATTTGATCCAAAAGTCGACCTGCTTTTAGATACAATATTTTCCATTCGTCAGACGATACTTGGGCGAGCTTTAAAGTTGATTCACCGGCCACCAGGGGTGCTAAGGCATAGGCATAAACCATCACCGCCTGGGCCAGGTTCAAGGAAGGATAAGGGACGGCCATGGGAATCGTTGATACCAGGTGGCAATGTCTAAGATCAGCTTTTGACAATCCACTTTCCTCACCACCGAATACCAGGGCGATTTCCCGAACAGTTCCAATTTTGTTACGAAGCACCTCCAATAATTGTTCAGGCGCATGGTAATCCCGGTGAGAGTGCTTGCGTTTGGCTGAGGTACCGATAATTAGGTCGCTATCGTTAATAGCTGCTTCAAGTGAATCAAAAACCTGTGCTGCTTCTAATAAATCGGTGGCGCCGTGAGCCAGCCGGTGAGCCTTTGCGCTCAAGTGATCGGTGGGATTCACGAGCCGCAAGACCGTGAATCCCATCGTTTTCAGGGCGCGGGCTGCTGCACCGATGTTTTCCGGCCGAGCTGGATTAACCAGAATGAAGGAAACTTTCAGTTGATCATTGGTCATTAGTCAGTGGTTATTTGGCTAACCATCATATGCAAATATTAAATTTTCAATCTACAATCTTCAGATACACTTTGCGAGTACGAGGACCGTCGAAGTCACACAGAAAAATACCCTGCCAAGTACCAAGTACTAATTGGCCATTTTCAATTATTACGGTTTCCGAAGCACCAACCAGGCTGGATTTGATATGGCTGTCGGAATTACCTTCGTAGTGCTGATAACCGGCATTAAGTGGCGCCAGTTTTGTTAGTTGCATTTTAATATCCCGGACTACATCAGGATCGGCATGTTCATTTATCGTGATTCCGCAGGTGGTGTGAGGGACGTAAATGGAAATGATCCCACTGGTTATCCCCGCCTCCTGAACATAGGTTTGGACGTCCCTAGTAATATCAATAAAATCGACCCGTCCTGAGGTACTGAGTTGAATTGTTTTCATCCTTAAACCTTTTCCTTTATCCGGTAAAGTTTAACAGATGCTACGCTGGCAACCAATAAAAAACCGGACTTCCGTCCGGCCAGTTTTGGTACTGTAAACCTGAATCAGGTATTGTTATTATTGGTATTAATTTTCAAAGGAACATAAAGCGCGCACCAGCAAAAGGTACCCGTGAGTAGAGGTAGTAATCCGATTATACCCCACCAACTGTTAAAGTATAGCCCTAATCCTATACTAATCACACCCGTAATAACTCTGATCATCCGGTCGACTTTTCCTAAATTGCATCGCATAGTTGCTCCTGTTGATTACTATTTATCTGATCTACGAACTGGCCAGGAGGAAAGTTTCAATTATGATGGATCAGGTTTTGCGCTCTTTTTTACGGGCGGCCGGGAAAAGGATATTATTCAAAATCAACCGATAACCGGGAGAATTGCGATGTAGCGATAAATCGGTCGGCGGGTCACCCACAAAATGTTGGTAATCCTCCGGGTCATGTCCTCCCAGGAATGTAAAGGTTCCCTTACCGTAATTTCCGTGCAGGTATTTGACCTGGTCCGTTGCCGGATCTTCTCCCATAATGACAATATGTTTTTTTACTTTGGAACGGTGAAATCCGGTCGTCTGCCCCATGAATCCTTTTACGGCCGCTACATGATCTTGGGTCAGCATGGTCGGCACTGGATCATATTTAGCCGAGAATTCAAACAGTGTAAAATAATCGCGTTCGGCACCCCGGGTAACGGGATTATTACTGGGGGGATAATCGATATCGGAATATTCATAAACCAGCGGATCGATGATTATTTTGAAATCGGTGAAGGCAAATGTTTTGGTATAGTCCAGCTTGGCTTGGGCCTGGGGATCAGGTGGCGTACCGTCATAGATGCTGGTGACACCATCGAAACCTTCCATGGCCAAAGCAATATCATAAGAATCTGTGGCAGAACACATTGCGAAAAGAAACCCTCCCTGGCGCACAAAATTTTTAATTGCCCGAGCAACAGCTTTTTTTTCTTCATGCACGGAAGGGAAACCCAGGCTGGCCGCCATTTCCTCAAAATGCTGTTGTTGCTCAATATACCAGTCAGCGCTGCTGTAGTTGCGATAAAATTTACCATACTGACCGGTGAAATCCTCGTGATGCAGGTGCAGCCAGTCATAGCGACTTAGTTGACCGGTGAGGACTTCTTTATCCCACAGAGTTTCGTAAGGTACTTCGGCATAGGTCAATGCCAGGGTTACGGCATCATCCCAGGGTTGTTTTCCGGGTGGAGTATAGATGGCAATACGCGGAGCCTTTTCCAACAGAACGATATCCATATTATTATTTTCAATATCACCGTAAATATTGATCAATGCAGAGGGGTCCACAGCTTCAAAAGATACGCCCCGAACCCGGCATTCCTGCTGGATAATATCATACGAATCCACTAGGAATGAACCACCCCGATAATTCAGGAGCCATTCCACATTTATATCTTGCTCCAGGATCCAGAAGGCGATTCCGTAAGCCTTCAAATGATCCTTTTGAATCGGGTCCATGGGGATAAGCAATTTTTGAGCGCTAATCAGATTTAATAAGATCAAGAAAGTGATAATGCGTTTCACATTAGCTCCCTAAGTTTTGATTCAATTCACGAATTCGGAAACGTACCGGCTCCACCAGAATTGACTGGGGATATTCTTCTAGTAACCGATGGTAATAAGTTAAGGCCATTTCGGGATTGTTGATACGGGCTTCATAAATTTCACCGGTCAGGGTCAAGCCAAGATCGGCTAAAGGTGTTTCATCCAGCGCATTAGCGAGATCCAGAGCCGATTCGGTTTTATTAAGACTGGCATTTAGCAAAGCCGCTCGCAGAGTAACCCAGGGAACGATAGTTGACTCGGGGGTCTCAATGCGCAAAGCTCCAAGTAACTCGACGGATTGGCTGAGTTTATTTTGCCGGACTAGGTTTTCAGCCTGTAGAAAAACCAGAAAAGCCGCCCGGTCAGTCTCGGTACCACTAGAAAAGTGTGTGGTTATCAGATCCTGAATCTCCATTAAATCATTGAAATAGGGTTGATTCGGACTGGCTTCCTGGAGCGTGGTTTCTGTGAGCGTCAAGGCTGATTCCACATCTCCCGCCAGCAAATTTGCCTGAATCAAACGAACGAGGAAAGGACTAATATTGCTTTGGTTTTGATTAGCAGGTAGCTGTTTCAGAAAATACTCCTGTGCAAGGGCGGTGTTGCCTTTGGCGAGCTTAATATCACCGATTCGCAATTGGACTTGTAATTTCAAATCCCGCTTGGGATTGGCCTTCAGAGCTGCCTGATAAGAATGAAAAGCTCCGTCGAAATCCCGCGTGATACGGTATTTGATTTCACCCAGCCGGTAATAGACGTTAGCTAATAAGGGAGCGCGGGGTAATTTCACCAAAACAGAATCGTATAAACGAAACGAATTTTCCAGTGGTGCAGTTGATATGGTCGGAGCGCCGTAAAAATGATTCTCAAATACCAGATTGTCGGGATAGAACCGTACCAGATTATCCTGTGAGCCACGGGGAACAATTTGATCTTCGAAACATTGTCCCATACCTAGTAAAGCGGCCCCTATCACCTGGGAAGGTATTGCATCACGATCACTGTGCAGGATGGTTTGATAAGCTGATATGGCGATATCATACTGCCGTTCAGACCGCAAATTACCGGCAAATTCCAGCCAGCGGTCGTAATCCTTGGGCTGTCTTAGACCCATTGCCCGGTGTTGTTCAAGGGCATCCCCGTAACGTTGTATTTTAAAATAGAAACTGGCAATAATTTTCTGTATCAAAGCTTCATTTTCGGCTACTCGTCGCAGTAACGCTGCTTCAATTTGAGACAAATTTTCGGGATTATCACTGAGCAGCAGAATTCGGTCCGTCACATATTTCTGCTGTCTCGGGCGCGCCAGCAGATGGTTGATAAATTCATCAACCGCTCGACTCACCGCTCCCCTGGAATGATAAAAATTTGCCAGGTCAACAGCGAGGAAAGCGGGATCATTGAACTGCTGTCGCCCTCTTTCAGCCAGGGAGTCCATTTGGGCGGTTAATGAAAGACGCGCGAAGGTGTATATCAATGTGCGGTAATAATTCTGATTAGAATCAAAAAGCTGTTCCAGATCCGTCCAGTACTGGAAAGCCCGTTCCTTTTGGTTCATTAAGTAGTATAACTCACCTAAATCGACCTGTATCGCAATATCCTGGGGATTATGATTTAGATAGGTTGTTATTACCTGAGCAGCTTCTTCCAGTTGTCCAGCACGCATCAGATTGTTTTTCAGGTTTTTAAAAGCCTGACGATGGTTGGGATTGGTTTCGAGAATGCTGTAATAAATTTCACGGGCTGCCTCGATCTTACCTTGCCGTTCCAGTACCTGAGCGCGTTGCAGAGCGCCGGTTCCATGGGGAATGACTTTTATCTGAGCAGGTAATACTAATGTCAATATTAACAGGACGGGGAATAATCGAGACATCTATTTATCCTGTTCCAATTGTGTTTCCTCCTGGCTGATAGTATTGAAATAACGCCGGATCATATCTTGGTAATCACGTGGATATCCGGATTTCATGGCTCGGTTAAGAGCTTCCAGCGCCAAACTGCGCCGCTGTCCAAGATCTGATGGCAAGCCTCCGGGACCGGAGTAAACAATCTGACTGGCAGAGCGGGATTTTCGTTCCTGTTTATAATCACGCTGGGTCAATGAGCGTTGACTATCCAGCATTCGTGATAAAATTCGCTCCTGACGCTCCTGGGTCCGCCGAGTATAGCGCTGGCGCTGCAAATCCTTGATTACTTCCTCCATTTCCTGTGCGATTCCGCTTAGATCACCAAGCCCCTGCTTACCGGATTGTTGCATCTCATTCATCATCTGTTGTAGCGATTTACGAACCTGTTGCTGTCCTTGTAATAGTCTTTTCATCATTGACTGTTGGGCAGCGGCGGCCATTTGTCCCAAAGCCAATTGTAAGCCCTGGTTGTTGAGTCCCTGTTGTTGCGCACTCATCTGCTGCATGCGTTGCAAGAATTGTTCGAATCCACTGGCGGAACCGGATTGCTGCATATTTTGCATGGCTTGATTGACGGCCAAGGCAGCCTTATTTAAGGATTCCATAGCCCCCTGCTGTTGTCTTTTGGCACTCGTACCGTTGCGTTGTTCCAGATTCTGTTGGGCTTCCTGCATCTGGGCGTTAGCCTTTCCGATTGCTTTACCGATTTCTGGCGTAACCGCAAAAGTTTCCCTGGCCAGGTCCATCAGCGTGGACATGGTTTGCTTCAATTGGTCGCGGAGCATCAACTGCCGATTGGCTGCCTCGCCCAAGCGCGGCGAATTGCGGGAAAGATCTGCGGTAGTATTATGCAGCCTCTCCTGAGATTTGGATAGGGTAAGTAAATCACGCATTACTGCTTGAAAATGACCAGCCATTTCATTAACAGTTTGGTTTTGAAATTGCTGCTGCAGGGCTGCGAATTGCTGTTGGAGCTGTTCCAGATTGCTGAGTGCTTGTTGGCTGTGAGGAAGGGCTGCAGTTGTTTGTCGCTGCTTCAAATCAGTGGTGGCATTTTCCAGTTCCTGACTGGTATTGTTGGACAATTTGGAATCCTGTAATTCTTCCAGTGCTTGCGATGATTGGGGACTGAATTGTTCCATCGCAGCCGCAGCTGCGTCCATTACATCCCTGATATTTTGAAACTCCGAACTGTTTCGTTCCTCATCGAACGCCATACGGGCCAGATCAGACGGATCACTGGTTTCGTTGGCACTTTGTAGTTCTTTATGCAGCGCGGTCTGCTGGGCTATTAATTGTTCCAGTCGCTCGCGAATTTCTTCCAGAGTTTGTTCGACCCGGATGCGTTCGAAAATATTAAGAAAGCGATCAAGTTGCATTTCCAACTGTTCTAGGTTAGCGGACAAATCCTCCAGGGCGGATAATAAATCTTTCGAGTTTAGGTTTTCCAACGCTTCGTTCATGCGCTCCATGCTGGCCAGCATTTCCGGCGTAATCAACTCAGATAGCAATTCCTGAAGTTGTTGAAATTTATCGAGCATATCTTCCGAGAATAAGCTATGTTTATCGGCCGCTTCGGCAAGCTGCTCCAGAGCCTCGGAGAATTCTTTAAACTTTTGCACTTCTTCGCGCGTCGCTTCCAGAGTTTTTTTCAAGGCTTGCTGTTGTTCCCAATCAATTTCATCACTTTTTAACAGATCGAGTTGAGCCTGATCAAGCTGATCACTAATTGCCTGCAATTCATCGGTTTCCAATTCCAACTCATCATACAATTCTTCTTCCCCCATTGTCATCGATTCGAACAGGTCAGCCAGCGATGGCAGACGGGCAATGAAATTGGCTGAAAGCGATTTTTTTGGTCCCGAAACGTCATCATTATCATAAAGTTCAAAATGATAGTGCACTTCATCCTCAGGGAATAGGGCCAGACCGGTGAGATCCCAGATGGAATATACCTCCTGCGTTGGAACCGCCGGATCCATTTCATTGATTGTGAAGATAGCGGTATATGGTTCGAGATCAATGAAGGAGGGTCGCCGCACTTCATAACTCACCTGCAGATTGGAGAAGCCAAAGTCATCAGCAATTGAGAGATGAATCGGGATAAACTGATTGTCCCCTAACTCAACCAGCGGAGGAGGTTCAATTACTTTCAAATCCGGTGCTAAATCAGGGATAATCTGCAGATGGTAAGGAATCGGATTTCGATTGGTAATGCCCCGTTGATCCTGGATATTGACAGTGAACAGGCCTTCTTCCTTAAGTAGAAAATTGCCCTCGCCACGATTACCATGAATTAATAGCGGAATACTGGTTTTATTAATTTGAATAAATCCATCGGATAGAGGGTGATTTGATTTGAACCGGACTCCAATCTTTGAACCCGGTAAACCCTGAACATTGGCTTGATTTCCTTTTTGAATACTTAACGGTAAACCGGAATATTGAGGGGGAATAATTCTGATTGTAAATTCTTCAAAGATGGGTCGGTCGGTAACTGTTAAGCGATAGGTTTCTGAGGACACTTCTTTCCAGGATTGCCAGAAATGGGTCGCTGGTACAATTGCCCGGTAAATATAATCCTGAAAAACATCAGTTAGGTTCAAAACATACATTCCCGGTGATTGTAAGCCGACAGTGTGATACGAAACCTCCGGCTTAACTAGATTAGAATCGCTCGATTCAAGCGTAGTAGATAATAATTCTATCCGGATCGAATCGGGAGTTGCCCCAATACTTTGAATTACGATCTCAACATTATCACCGCCGAGGATATTTATATCCTTAGTATGACTAATCAGGTAAAACGGTTTGGGCACTGGAAACTCAACTGCGGGATGAGCCCAGCGGTATAAAGCAGCGGTGACCGGAGTTCGGACTACAAGAATCAAAATTATTAAAATTGTTTGCAGTCCCAGGGTAATATATTTCCAAAATTGAATTCCGGCGCGGGGAAATATGGTTCTAAGATTCAAATCCGCCAAAGTGCTGTCAACCTTATTGATATAGACCCGGCTGAGAGGCGGTGAATGACTTTTTTTGAGCGATTTCTCCAATTGGAAAGCGTTTATCAGGGTATCAGGTTTGGGCAGGATCAGTTGGCCGACGCGCCGGGCAAGGACAGTATCATGATAACGTTTAACCCGCTTTAACCGGATCAACAGAAAAATGATTAAACCGGCAACAATTAAAGCTATACCTGCTCCAGCCAAACCAATTAATATTGTAGAACGACGGGCTGCGGGAAAATAAAATACTGATTCTGATAGAGTTGCCAAAAGGATTATAACCAGGCCTAGGCTTAAACCGAACCAACACAAATATTGTAAATCGGATTTTAAGGCTGCCCACCTGATCCGTTCCAGATTCCGGGCAATAGGCTTAGTCATTGCGTCAAGGAATACCAGATAATGTTAACCCCCATTTGGAGGGCGGCTTCCCGGATTGGTCCCGGATCATGGTGAACTTCCTCGTCCTCCCAACCGTCACCCAGATCGCATTCGTAAGTATAAAACACCATTAAGCGCTCACCATCGAATATCCCCAAGCCCTGGGGAGGCTGATTGTCATGTTCATGTACTTTAGGTAAACCATGTGGAAAATCAAAATAGCAGTGAAATATTGGGTGATCATGATGTAATTCCACTAAATCCCGATCTGGAAACAAGCGGCTCATTTCCCGCCTAAATGATTCATCCAGGCCATAATTATCATCCACATGTAAAAATGCCCCGCGCAGCAAAAATTCCCGTAAGCGGATAATTTCTTTATCAGTAAAACGGATGTTGCCATGGCCGGTAAGATACAGATAGGGATGGCTATATAGTTCCTTGTCAGTAATCTTTAGCTGGACCTCCTCAAATGCGGCATTTATGTTGGTTTGCGTATTAACATACCGCAGCAGATTGGGTAGGCTGCTGGGGTCACTGTACCAATCTCCGCCCCCGCCATAATGAATGCGGGCAATTGTGAAATCCTGCCCGGTTATTAATAACGGAAGAACGATCAGCAGTGGGAAAAGATATTTTAGTTTTATGCTCATCAATCGCACAGATTGCCATTAGGTTTAATGAATTATTAAGAAGATTCTCTATTTACCATCAATATTTCAGGTGAAATTACGAAACCATTAAGATTTAGTTTGTATTTTCAGTAACCGATATTGTTCCGGCTTCGCCTGATCAGTGCAAGCAATTGATACCAAATTTCAATTATTTTGACTGACAGTTAATTATTCTGATTGAGTAATACTCCTATAATGCCGAGTCAGACTTCCGCACTTTTGTTTGGACTATGTTACTTTCGCAGCCTGATTGATTTCATGTAACTTTAACCCGTGAAAATTGCTGGGCCATTAATATCCGGGCGGTTTATCGACCGTCCCAATCGCTTTATTACCAGAGTGAAACTAGATGGAAATCTGGTAATCAGCCACCTGCCAGACCCGGGACGGTTGAAGGAATTACTGATTCCCGGCGCTGAAGTGTACTTGCACCCGGCACCGAAAAATTCATCCCGTAAAACCTGTTATACCACGGTTATGGTCAGACATGACGGCGTTTTGATTTCTCTGGTTTCGGCTTTGCCTAACCGGTTTGTCAGGCTGGAGCTGGAATGCGGGGGATTGCCCATGCTGGCGGAATATAAAATGGAACGGACAGAAGTACGCTACGGGCATCATCGATTTGATTTTTTGCTACGGGATAAGTCGGATAACCCTTTTTTCCTCGAGGTCAAATCAGTTACCTTTGTTCAAGATGGTGTAGCACAGTTCCCCGATGCAGTAACCGCCCGGGGTACCCGTCATGCCAATGTCCTGGTTGAATTGGTAAAGCAGGGAGCCGCCGCCGGAATTTTATTTGTTTGCCAGCGGTTCGACGCTGAAAGTTTCCGGCCCATGCATGAACGCGACCCAAAATTCGCAACTGCGTTGTCGGAGGCCTATCGGTCAGGTGTAAACGTATGGTGCATAACCACCAAAGTTACCTTGGAAGAAATGACTTATTATCGGGAAATTCCCATCGCTTTAAATGGTAAAATTATTACATAATCAAACGCTTCGTATATTATTGCTTCCGGGGATTACGGCCGGATTACTGGTTTTTAGCTGGCGTTGCGCCGCCATTCGTCCGCCATCCGGTGGACCAAAGGATACAACACCTCCGGTTTTACTAGCCGCTGACCCGCCCAGTGAGACTCTGCGAATCTCAGGCGGATTGGAAATCATTTTATCCTTTTCCGAATATATTGATGAAAATACGATGGAGTCAGGATTTAACCTGTCGCCGATCAGTGCAGTAGAATTAAAAACAAAATATCATAACGATGCGATTGCAGTAACGTTTCCGGACTCACTGGTCGCCGATCAAACTTATATACTTACCGTAAGCCGGCAATTAAAAGATGAACATGGTGTTGAACTGGCCGAACCGGTTCATTTGGCTTATAGTACCGGTGATAAAATCGAACAGGGCATTATTAGAGGTAATGTTTATTTCAACGATGGTCCGACCGCGGTTCATCTATGGGACCTGTCACTAATAACTGATACCGATTCAATCTTTGCCCGGATGCCCCACTTTGTCACCGATGTTACGGATGACGGTCATTTTACCTTCCAGTTT
>DAOWAH010000423.1 GCA_030634675.1 Fidelibacterota bacterium | reverse complement strand
GCTTCTAACCTCTTGATTTACAACGGTGGGAACTACTGGATTCGAACCAGTGACCCCCTGCTTGTAAGGCAGGTTCCAGGACAATTGATCAGTCTCAGCATTTCAATCATTGTATTGGAACAATATTGATCTATTTATATGTACTGTGTATGCAAATAAAAAAGCAGCTACATATATACTAACGTAACCGCTTGATTATCAAGTCGGGGTAGTAAGATTCGAACTTACGACCCCCTGCTCCCAAAGCAGGTGCAAAAGAGATATCGGGTGAAAAGGGACATTTTATTGACCATTTCAAGCTTTTCGCACTGGACCTGCAATTATAGATGGAGAAGGATTTTTGGAGAAGGATTTGCCCTAAAATACAAGGTTTTTTCTCAATATCAATAATTCATAAGTCTAATTATCATTAACTTACAAAACAATAATAGGATTCATAATCATGAGGACAGGAGTTCAAGTCTCTCTCTCGTTACGACTGACAATTGATAAAATAGCTCCTTTTCTATAGGGGCTATTTTATTTTGGAGCAGGATTTACAAGCAAAATTACTGATGTATTGCGGGGTGGATTTCGTAATATGGACTTTACAGACCTGATTCTATTCTACCGCTGGTAACGTTATTCGTTTTCCGATTTCAGCGCGAATTTTACCACTGCATCGAACAGGCGCAATCCATCCTCGGTCATAAAGTTCGATGTGCCCGTAATATTTTCTTCTTCAAGGAAGAAGCCAATTCGCATTCCGGCTGCTTCAGTGGCATCAAATAGCTTGGTACCTTTATCGTAGAGATAGATCACTGCTGCTTCCTTCTCACCCGTCAGAGTGGCTATCACTTTTGCGCCCTCACCAACCTTTCCCCATGTGACCTGTTTGGGTTCCTTGTAGATTGTTACATGCCCTTTTAGTCCCGCCGCCAGTGGATGACCGGACATTATAATATCAATTCCTGTATCCTTTTCCCTCACACCATAAGCGAAATCTTCAGGTTCACCGGGATCGCCGGAGGGCTCTCGCGCCGTCATCCCCATTTCATCCTGAATAAAAGCCTCGTAATTGATGACCGGGATTGTGACTGATTTCAGCTTATCTCGCAGTCTCAGTGAAAATATAGATTCGGATACGATCACTAAATCGGATAATTCAACAGCCTCATATAGTGTACTTTGTGATTCGGTTTCAATGAACAAGATTACCTCATGGCCCAGCACCTTCTCGAGGCGATTCCGAATAAAGACGTCACCGGTTCCATGGCCCGGTTCAACTGTTTCATTATCATCACCTACAATCATCAGGATAGTACGCCTTTGTAAGCGTTCTTCCAAACCCGTGTTTTGATCTCCAGAATAGGCATAGGTACTATAAGGCATACTAGCAATAAGAACGATCAATGCAGACAGCATAATTTGATTTTTCATAACAATATCTTCTTTTAGATTTGATTAAAATCCCAGTTCCTTATCCACCAGGTTCAGCATGGTTAATTCATTTACATATCGGTATACATTTTCAACAAAGACTGCGTTCGATCTTTCTCTGTTAAACTGTGACCGGGCGGCAATATGGGATGTGATTACCACATTTGGCATCCTCCAAAGTTCATGATCTGAAGGCAAGGGTTCCGGATCTGTCACATCAAGTCCTGCGCCGGTGATCTGTTCGGTTTTCAACGCATTCACAAGAGCTGGTGTTTTAACAATCTTGTCGCGGGCGACATTAATGAAATATGCAGTTTTCTTCATCATCCCGAATTGCTCAGC
>DAOWAH010000252.1 GCA_030634675.1 Fidelibacterota bacterium | reverse complement strand
GCGACCTATCGGCAGAATCTGATCGACAATCTGATTACTCAGGTACAGGCCGGTAATGCTGATGGCGTCAATATCGATTTCGAATCATTTCCAGCCGCCCAGAAAAATAACATGGTGCAGTTTATCACCGATCTGACCAATGCTTTTCATACTCAGATTCCAGGCTCTCAGGTTACACTCGCTACACCGGCAGTTGACTGGAGTAACGGCTGGGATTACAACGCCCTGGCAACCATAAGTGATGGCCTGTTCATCATGGGTTATGGTTACTACTGGTCTGGCAGCTCCACTACCGGCGCAATCGCACCGCTGACCGGAGGTACCTACAACATCACCTGGACCGTCAATGATTATCTGACAAAAACCAATAATCAATCTGAAAAAATCATCCTTGGCCTGCCCTATTATGGTCGGGAGTGGGAAGCAGTAAGCGCCAGTCCGGGAGCCACGACCCTCAGTACCGGTGCTGTACGCTTATATGAAGCAGCGGAGGCACTGGCCCTGACTTATGGCAGAATCTGGTACAGCGGCTCACAGACGCCTTATTATACCTACCAGGATCCCGGTTGGTACCAGGGTTGGTATGACGACAGTTTATCCTTGTCGTTAAAATACGATCTGGCGATCCAGAATGATCTTCAGGGTGTTGGTATTTGGGCTTTGGGTTATGATGGTTCCAGTCCCAAATTATGGCAAGCACTGGCTGATAAATTCGGAGCTGTTTCCCCACCCTTAGAACCGTATTATTTCTCGATCAGTAATACTGGCGATGGTTCGATAATAATCAATTTTAATGGTGCCAATACGGCTGACAGTTATACTGTATTACGCAGCTATTTGAGTTCAGCACAAATCGATACTATCGGTATTTTTACCCACCGACCGATTCTCATTTCTGACCTCGATACTTCACAAACCTATTTTCTCAAAATAGTCGCAGGCAATCAATTTGGAATAAGCCCGGCCACCGAAATACTAGCTGTAAAACCTTCCAATGCGCCCTCCACAGCTTTGATTGTCAATGGATTTGATCGAACCTCAGGAACGAATAATACACACAATTTCAGCCGGCAGCACGGTGCTGCCCTTTGGCATAATGAAGTCAGTTTCGATGGTGCCAGTAACGAAGCTGTTATTGAAGGACAGATTAACCTGAATGATTATGAAATAGTAGACTGGATACTGGGAGAAGAGGGCAGTGACAATTCAACCTTCACCGTTGATGAACAGGACCTGGTTCGAACTTATCTGGAACAGGGCGGTCATTTAATGATCTCAGGTTCGGAGATCGGTTACGATCTGGTCGGCCAGGGAAGTACTGCCGACCAGCAGTTTTATTCTAATTACCTGAAAGCGGAATATATATCGGATGCCGCCGGTGGACAATCCGGGATTTATCAGGCCTACGGGGTAAACAGCACTATTTTTAATGGTATCAGTTCGATCGATTTTGATAATGGTACTCATGGTACTTACAACGTGGATTGGCCGGACGGAATTTTTCCTGCCGGTGGTTCACAAATCTGTGCCAAATATATCAATCTGGATTATAATGCCAAGGGCGGTGCGGGAATTTCCTATAATGGTCAATTTGGAACTAGCTCGACCAGTGCAGCATTGGTCTACCTGGCGATCGGTTTTGAAGCAATTTATCCGGAAGCACAACGAAACGAACTAATGTCACGAATCGTGGATTACTTTGATCAAGCCGGCAATGGTATCACTGACCCTCCGGTACAACCGTTGGAATATGGAATTACAGCGATCTTCCCTAATCCTTCCAATAGTTCGGTTACTATAGAATTCTCATTTACCAAAAATCCTACGGCACCTGTGGAACTAAGTTTAATAGATCTATTGGGCCGTACAATTGACTCATTTGCACTCACTACCAATCAGTTGGCAAGCAGCCAGATAATCTGGAATGGATATCTTGCAAACGGCGCGATCGCCCCATCAGGTGTCTACATTGCTTTACTTAAATATGGTAATAAATCCTCCAACCGTAAATTCACACTACTAAAATGAAAATATCAATTACTGGTTTTACTCTGGTATTTTGTACCAGTATGCTATTTGCTCAGCAACATCCCTCAATCCACGAGGAACAGGCTCAGCAATTTAAAAATCAACCAACTGCACCAACGGAAATTGCATCCGTATTCAACGGTATCGATGTTTTGCTTGATCAACAGGCGAGCCGCTTGAATGGCAAAAACATTGCCTTAGTAACCAATCATTCCGGTATTGATAAACAGGGTCGTCCCAATTATCAACGCTTGCTGGAACTGAAACAAGTCAACTTGCAGGTTATTTTTTCCCCGGAACACGGATTATTCGGTGAAGCTGCTGCCGGCGAAAAAGTTAAGTATGGAAAAGAGCTTAAAGAATTACCTGAAGTAATCAGTCTATATGGCAAGATACGTAAACCTACGGCAGCAATGTTAGCTGGAATTGACTTGATTCTATATGACATTCAGGATATCGGCGCCCGCTTTTATACCTACATTTCCACTATGGGTCTGGTAATGGAAGCAGCCGCTGAATTAGGCATCCCGGTCTGGATCCTTGATCGTCCCAACCCTATTCGCGGTGATCAAGTTGAGGGACCATTACTGGATTTAAGCCAGCGATCATTTGTCGGCTACTACCCGGTTCCAATCAGGTACGGGCTTACCGCCGGTGAACTGGCACGGATGATTGTCGGTGAAAAATGGATCGCTACCCTACCGGAGTTGGAAGTAATTCCGATGCAAGGTTGGACTCGTGATCGCTGGTTTGATGAAACCGATCTGCCCTGGATTAAACCCTCCCCCAATATCCCGGATCTGGAAACAGCGTTGATCTATCCCGGGATGTGTCTATTGGAAGGAACCAATGTTAGCGAAGGCCGTGGTACCTATCAGCCCTTTAAACAGATTGGCGCGCCTTGGATCGATGGTCGCCAATTAGCGCAGTTTTTAAATAAGCAACGGTTGCCGGGAGTGGTTTATAAACCGATTGAGTTTACCCCGGTTTCCATCCCCGGGATGTCCGGCAAACCTAAATACCAGGATGTGCTCTGCAACGGAATTGAGATAGTAGTGACCGATCGGATTAATTTCAACAGCGTTGCCACAGGGGTCCATTTACTGACTGCTATACAAGCGTTGCATCCTGATGATTTTGAGGTCAGGACAAAATCGGTAAATAGATTATGGGGAAGCATATATCTTGACAGGTATTTTAGCACGGGAAAAACCACCAGCGCTGAAATCCATGAATCAATTTCAAATATTAATGATTACGAATTACAGACCAAAAAATATAGACTGTATTCTTCCAATAATTCCAAATGAATGAGACCCGGGCTTTACCGTCTTGCTAAGCCTGTTTAAATTCATCAATGATGAT